>JBIIGH010000176.1:0-5389 GCA_044236565.1 Algoriphagus sp.
TCAGGAAAGAGGCTTGTTGAAAATTAGCTATGCTGCCAGTATGCGTTCGGAACTCGGAGCTGTAGCTGATCAAATTCAAGTTAAATGGGGCGCAGCGGAACCTATTGAGCTGTCCATTATTGCTGACTTGTTTGATTATTTTGCACCAATCTCAAAAAGTGATTTGGAGATCGTTCCACAGCTTTACCTTGCACAAAAGGTGGTTGACCTTGGACAAATAGCATCTAGTGCCGTCCGTCGCCAAACTGTCGTGCTCTCCAATTTGGGAAAGCAGGATTTGGAAATCCGGAAAATCCAGCAAAACTGTGCTTGTTTGATTATTGAATACCCAAAAAATATCCTTTTGCCAGGAGAAAAAATGGAATTGAACCTAGTATTCGATCCTATTGGACGGAAAGGGATCGATCAGCGAAATGTTTATATTTTCACAAATGATCCCGTGAATCCCGTGCAGTTGCTCGTTTTGAAAAGCCGTATAAACTAATTGATCGTTTGAATCTTAACGATTCATGTAGGTAAACAACTACTTCAATAAATTAATTTAAACTATTGATTTACAATATAATAAGATGATAATTTTTACTTCTAAGTTGTCTAGAATTTCACTTGCTACAGGCTTGTTTTTCATCCTTATTTCCGTGTTTTCCTCAGAGACTTTGGCTCAGGACATTCCCTACGCGGGGGAGCGGATTGTGGTAGTTGCAGATGGGAACGAACATGGAAAAGGGGATTGGGCAGCGACGCCATTGAGCTTGGCTGTGCTCGCAGCAAAGGAACTCCAAGATCAGGTGATGGTCTATGCCTTCAGTAGCCATACCTGGGGTTCCAACAAAACCCATTCGGGTGCAGATGCCCAGATGCGCGAAAGCGCTTTTTTAGGTGCCAAGCAGTTTGGATTCAAAAAAACCAAGTTTATCGAAGCGGTCAATGCGCCCAACTATGCCATCATTGAAATTACTGTTCAGGTAAATAAGAGTTCAGCCAAAAACCCTTTAGTCATTCTGGCTGCTGGTCCAATGGATATTATCGGAACTGCCTTAGGCGAGGCTGATTCTACGAAACTCAAGCACGTTCGCATCATTTCCCATTCAATCTGGGACCAACAGCATTCGGATAGCCCTGAGGAAGGGGAAGAACACAAAGGTTGGACTTGGGATAAACTTCAAGAAAGTTATGCCGGAAAAGGATTGAAATTAATCTCTTTGCCTGAAGCGGGAGAAGCAAATTTCAAGGCGCCAATAAGTGCCTATTCTTGGTTAACAAATTCTTCAGAAAAGGAGCCGAAACCTTTTGAAAAGGGATCTTGGCAGTGGCTCTACAGTCGTATAGAAGCTGCCAAAAGTGGAGAAGAAGTTAATCCCTCGGATATTCGCTTGCTCCTCTATTTACTTACAGGCAAATCGAATACAGGAATACAGGACTTAAGAGAGATGCTTGAGAATCCGATCAAATGGGACTAAAAAATAAGAGCTCCGAAATTATTCGGAGCTCTTATTTTTAATAGTTGCTGGCAGGCTATTTCCTTATTTGAATGCTGCAATACCCGTAATCTCGTTTCCTAATATTAATAGGTGAATGTCATGGGTGCCCTCATAGGTAAGCACAGACTCCAGATTCATCATGTGACGCATAATTGGATATTCTCCAGTGATTCCCATTCCACCATGAATTTGACGCGCCTCACGGGCGATATTCAAGGCCATTTCCACATTGTTACGCTTGGCCATCGAGATGTGAACCGTCTTAGCAGTGCCTTCATTCATCATCTTACCAACTTTCCAAGCCAATAGCTGTGCTTTGGTGATTTCGGTCAGCATTTCCGCTAGCTTCTTCTGGGTCAGTTGGAATCCAGCAATGGGCTTTCCGAATTGAATTCGCTCGGCAGCATATTTCCGTGCAGATTCGTAGCAATCCATGGCAGCACCGATAGCGCCCCAGGCAATGCCAAAGCGTGCAGAGTCTAAACACATCATGGGAGCACCTAAACCAGATTTACCAGGCAGGAGGTTTTCTTTGGGAACCTTTACATTGTCAAATACTAGCTCTCCTGTGCATGATGCACGAAGCGACCATTTGTTGTGCGTTTCGGGGGTAGTAAATCCTTCCATTCCTCGCTCCACGATCAGGCCATGAATTCGGCCTTCCTCGTTTTTGGCCCACACTACAGCAATGTCTGCTTTGGGAGAGTTGGAGATCCACATTTTGGCTCCATTGAGCAGGTAGTGGTCACCCATATCTTTGAAATTGGTAGTCATCCCGCTGGGATTGGAACCATGGTCTGGCTCGGTAAGTCCGAAGCAGCCGAGCAATTCGCCTGACGCCAAACGAGGCAAGTATTTTTTACGCTGCTCTTCCGAACCAAACTTGTAGATCGGGTACATCACCAAAGATCCTTGCACGGAGGCGGTGGAACGCATGCCTGAATCGCCACGCTCAATTTCTTGCATGATCAGGCCATAGGAGATGTAGTCCAAACCGCCGCAACCGTATTCGATGGGGAGTTGAGGACCAAAAGCACCTACTTCACCAAATTTTTTAACGATTTCATACGGAAAATGTGCCTTCTGAGCCCAATCTTCGATGTATGGAGATATTTCTTTTTTGACAAAATCACGGATGGATGAGCGGATCAACTTTTGTTCTTCGGTCAATAAGTCGTCCAGATCTAGAAAATCTACCCCCTCAAACTGATCTTGTTTTAGCGATTTGTGGATGGCTTGGGTCTCCATAGTATATTTGGTTTATTAGTGGGAATCGACCACATTTGTCGGTGATTTTGTGCGTCAATTCTGCTGTGAAATTAAGCAGAAAGGTGCTGAAAAAACTACCTTTTTTTAAAAAATACCTATGAGCGACACCCAAATAGACCCAAAGATTTTAGAAAAGATCGAACTGCTTCAAGAAAAGTTTAAAGCCTCAGGCCAGGACATGATTTCTTACTTAGAAGGCTTGTTGTATGCAGATTATTTGACCTACTGGGAGTACATCAATTTGGATACCTTACTGTCTCTGCAGCAACCCAAAACAAGCTTTAAAGACGAGAAGATCTTCATCATTTACCATCAGATTACCGAGCTTTATTTCAAACTTATTGTTTCAGAATTGGAACAAATTGCAGATCAAAAACCCCTTTCTGAAGAATTTTTTAAAGCTAGACTGGAGCGTGTTTTAATGTACTTTGATCACCTGATCAGTTCCTTCGCGATGATGTGGAAGGGGATGGAGAAAGAACAGTTTCTCAAGTTTCGAATGTCTCTTTTGCCTTCCTCAGGATTTCAAAGTGCGCAATTTCGAGAGATCGAATTGATGGCTACGGATGCTTGGAATCTGGTGACTGTAGCCAAGCGTGGCCTGTTTGGATCAACCTCTACAGCTGCCGAGCTTTTTGAAAATTTGTATTGGCAGCAAGGAGCCATCGAGTTGGCTACCGGTCAAAAAACATTGACGTTGAAAAGTTTTGAAGCCAAATACGGCAAGCATCTGGTGGAGTTGATTCAAGAATATGGTGAGAAAAATATTTGGAGAAAATATTTAGAACAGGCAGATCCGTCTGCCGAACTCAAGGATTTGATGCGCCAATTTGATTTAAAAGCCAATGTTTTTTGGCCATTGGCCCATTACAAGTCAGCCGTTCGTTACCTACATCGTGACCCGGTGGATATTGCTGCTACTGGGGGCACCAACTGGCAGAAGTACTTGCCTCCGCGCTTTCAGAAAGTGATCTTTTTCCCAAACCTTTGGACCCAAGAAGAGCAAGAAGAATGGGGCAAGGGTTGGGTTGTCAAGGAGATTTTTGGAGAAGAGATTCAAAAGGGGTAAGATTTAAGATAATAAATTCTTAATAGTCCAATCCGAACCTTATTGCCTTGTTTTCTTAGCTTTAACATTGTTAAAAAAACAAGTAATGAACAATCCTCGACTCCTTGTACTAAGCCTTTTGTTTTTTACCCAAGTGACTGTAAGTCTGGGTCAAAATGGGAAGCTTGACCGAATGGCCTTTGGTTCCTGCAATCGCCAAGATGCTCCGCAACCGCTTTGGAAGCCAATCTTGGCAAATAGGCCCGATCTTTGGATTTGGATGGGAGATAATATTTATGGGGATTCCCCTGTGATGGACACCCTCCGTGCCAAGTATGCAAGGCAGAATGCTAATCCAGATTACCAGCTTTTAAAAGCAAGCACCCCAATCATTGGCGTTTGGGATGACCACGATTATGGCATCAACGATGGGGGAAAGCACTTTGCCCAGAAAAAAGCTTCTCGAGACTTGATGTTTGATTTTTTGAATGTTCCTCTAGATGCACCCGAACGAAAGCGGGAGGGAGGATATGCTTCCCATACCTATGGCGAAGGCGAGCAGCAAGTAAAAATGATTTTATTGGATGGACGCTATTTTAGAGATACGCTTACTCGAGTAAATCGTGTCTATCAAATCAATTCTACAGGTCAGATTTTGGGAGATGCGCAATGGAAATGGCTAGAAAATGAATTGAAGACGAGTACCGCTCGGGTCAACTTTATTGTATCTGGAATTCAAATCTTGCCAACAGAACATGCCTATGAAAAATGGGCTAATTTCCCTCAGGAGCGCGAAAAATTATTGAATCTAATTGCCAACTCGGGCGTTCAAAATCCAATTTTATTGAGTGGTGACCGCCACATTGCTGAGATCCTGAAGTTGGTAGATTCACGATTTCCAAAGGGTCTGTACGAAGTCACTGCAAGTGGCCTGACCCATACTTGGTCGGGCATTGCAGAAGAGAAGAATAGCTTGCGTGTATCTGACTTGATTGCCCAGCTCAACTATGGCTTGGCAACATTTAATTGGGCCAAGGATGAACTCCTAATTGAAATCAAAGGCGAAAACGGGCATGTGCATGCACATCAAACTCTTTTCTTAACCAAAAAGTAAAGCTTACTAATTCTGGATGTTCCATAAAAAAGGGGAATAAGTTAGCTTATTCCCCTTTTTTATGGAACCTGTTACCAGGCTATGCCATAATCGTCGCCATAATTACTGGCACCTCCCCAGAAGCTACCGTGTTTCCAGTCAAACCAGATGGCAGTGAGGGGACCAGAAGTTTTGTTCCAAAACTCCATGGTATAGCCACGCTTTAGTAGATCTCTACGAACCCATTCGGGCGTGTCTTCTCTCAAAGTAATCGCTCCAGGTCGAATCTCGTGATCGCCAAAGCTGCTTTGCATCTGGTAGGAGTTGAAGTTAGGTGCTTCCACCGCTTCCTGGACATTCATGTCAAACTCCACCACGTTCAAAAAGAACTGCAACAAGTTTTGATCTTGTGAATCGCCGCCCTGCACCGCAAATGCAAGGTAAGGTTTACCATCCTTGAGTGCCATGCTAGGGGTGAGGGTTACTCGAGGTCGTTTT
>JBIIGH010000177.1:0-5378 GCA_044236565.1 Algoriphagus sp.
CGTGGTTTTCACCTCAGACAATGGTGCGCATCGGGAAGGAGGGGCTGACCCTTTATTTTTTGATAGCAATGGTCCATTTCGGGGATTTAAACGAGATCTCTACGAAGGTGGCATTCATGTGCCATTGGTCGTCCATTGGCCAGGAAAAATCAAAGCCGGCAGTCAGTCCAGCCACGTGGCTGCTTTTTGGGATTGGTTGCCCACCCTAGCCGATGCTATTGGCGCTGCTAGCCCTTCAGGTATTGATGGGATTTCTTTCTTACCCACCTTATTGGACGCTGGACAGCAGCAGCTTCCTGATCACTTGTATTGGGAGTTTCACGAATCTGGAGGTAGGCAAGCACTTCGGAAAGGGGATTGGAAATTGGTGAAGTACCAAGTTCAAGATGCGGCAAAGACAACCCTGGAACTGTTTGATCTGGCCAATGATCCTGCGGAACAAACTAATGTGGCCCTAGATCATCATGCACTTGTGGCGGAACTCGAAGGGCTTATGCAAAAAGCCCATCGGCCTAATCCCATCTTTCGGCAACTGGATTAGGGCTCCCTTCCTAGAACCAAAACCCGACTAAATCAACTAATTAAGACTGCTCGGGGAATTTGGAATTCCAATCCCAATAGACAATCGACCAGGGCTGAATGCTGTCCTCAAAGGTATGGATGACCTGAAAGCCAATGCGTTGGTGGGCAGCCATGGACCGGTAATTGCTCAAGGCAATGGAGGTGATCGCAAAATCATGGGTGGAGGCATACTGCTCCCGATAGGCGGTATACAGTTTGTCAAACAATCCGGTTCCCCGTTGGGACTTTCCTACACACACCTGACCCACGACCATAGGGCGATAGGAAGTCACTTTTTTGCCCGTAACCTCCAACTCATCAAAGTTGTCAAAAAGGGAGGTCATCATGGGTACTACGCTTCTCGAGGCTAAAGTCATCGCCAAGACATAGCCCACCACCTGCTCATTCTCTTTGGCAAGTACATGTGGGGCAATGCTGTGCATGGCCTCCAATTGGTCCAAGGTATGGGGAATAGTCACAAATCCTTGTGCTGCCTTTTCTTCCTCCGATAGGATGGTCAGCAGATTTTCTCGTTGGAGGGATAAAATCCCCTCGAGATCAGCAGTGGATTGGGAAAGACAGCGTTGAACCATGGGATATCGGCGAAAAACTTTCCCAAATAAGTAGATTTAATTCTTCCGAAAAAAGTAGCTGGGAGACCATCCAAGCAAGTAAAAATGGAATAGTCTTAGATTTTCTGTAAATTTCAGTCTACTTGAATTGCACTCCCTATGAAATCCATTTCTTATTTCTACGGTCTTTGGATATTTCTCTTTGCACTTTTTGCGTATTGGCAAATCAACGATCCGGACCCGGAAGTTTGGGTGAGTATCTATGCCGTCGCGGTGATTTTCTCGCTTTTTGCGGTGCGCGGAATTTTCCCAAAATGGCCACTGAGCCTAGTCGTCATCTTTTGCCTTCTTGGAGCTGTTTATTTCTTCCCCGGTGGAGTAGGGGATTGGATTGCTGCCGAATGGGTACAGAAAGATTTGACTATGAAAACTCCAGAGATGGAGGAAAATCGAGAAACCTTCGGTTTACTTACCATTGCACTTGTACTGAGTCCAGCACTGTATCGTGCCTGGAAGAAAAAATAATAACGATTCACCCATTTAACCCAATCGCCCGAACAGGGTTTTGATTATGAAAAAAATAGCTGTCCTTATCCTGCTTCTCTTGACGTCTTTTGGACTTCATGCCCAATCTCTCCCCACAAGTTCCTATTTTGAAATGCGTACCTACACGGTACACGATGGTAAGATGCCTGATCTGATCCAGCGCTTTCAAAATCATACCCGAGCACTGTTTACCAAACATGGAATTGAAAATGTGGCCTACTTCCTTTCCGAGGAAGAACCCCAAAAAAAGCTCACCTTTATTCTAGGGTATCCTTCTGCATCTGAACGGGATATTCGATGGAATAATTTTGCAAATGATCCCGAATGGAAAGCCGTAGCCGCTGCCTCTGAAGCAAATGGGAAGATCGTCCAAAAAGTAGATCAGGTGTTTATGGTCTGGGCCAAGGGTCTTAATTCAAGGAAAATTTCCCGTCCAAGTGGAATTTTCCAATTGCGCACCTATCATTTATTGCCTGGTAGATTGGATGCTATTCAAAGTCGTTTCCGAGATCATACCCAAGCTTTATTTGAAAAGCAAGGCTTATCGAATTATCCGTATTGGATTACGGTAGAAAAAGACGGCGCACAACCCAAGTTGGTTTATTTTATTGGGCATCAATCCAAGGAAGAATTCAATGCTGCCTTTGGGCGATTCGTAGCCGACCCTGAGTGGATTAAAGTTCGTGATGCCTCCGAGGTTTCAGGTAAGATTGTAGAGAAGATCGATGCCCTATTTTATACGGCACTTCCTTTTTCTCCCATGAAATAAAGGGGGGTGATTATCTGCGATTTGGCAAGTTGGATTACCCTGGAAGGTGGGTTGTAGCGGATTATCGTCGACAACTGACCGCCCACAGTCCACAGCATTTTAAATGATTCCCACCTTCCAAACCTGATTTCAATACTTCGAATTCAAATTTCTAAGGAGGTAGTGTAGCGATTCGAATTGAATAGGCGTTACTATGCTACTCACTCATCCAAAATCATGACTCGGATCTTACCAATTTTAGTTTTAGCGCTCCTATTTTCTTGTCAGGAGTCAGAGAATCCAAATAATTGTGGGGTAGCCAACCCCATAGAAGATTTACCCTGGCTGAAGGAAGGGATTAAAAGCACCATTGAATTGAATTTGGTTGACTACTTCTACCTCGTTCAAGGAACATACAAAGGAGCAACTGTCTTCACTTTTCTAAACTGTTGCCCTTTTTGCAAATTTGTCCCTCAAATCCTCGATTGTGAGGGAAATGTGATCACGAATGCATCGATCAACGATGTAACAAATCAAAAAGTAATCTGGCGGCCTGCCACCTCTGTTTGCAACTAAAAGTTTATCTAGTTATAAATACAAAAAACCACTCCGAATACCTCGGAGTGGTTTTTTTGTATACTGATTAGTGTCTTCTGCTTACTTCGCGTTGAAGGTGATGCCCATGATGATGAAGGTGCCTAAATCTGCTCCTTTGGCATCACTTACAAAATACAAGGTGTGCTTCTTGCCATCTCCAGCGCTTGTCAAACTTAAGTTTGCCTGATGCATGAGGATAGGCATGTTTGGTAATTTCATTCCTTGGCTTGGCGCATGGGTTCCCTTTCCGATGATTTCACCTGTTGGGCTATCCAAACGGATTTCAAAGTCTACTGGAACGGTGATGGGCTGCTGAGAAGCCGTCATCAAAGTAACGGATCCAATGCCTGTTACATCCAAGGCTGGTAGCGAGAACGATCCTTTTGTATTTGGAACGGTCAACAAGGTCTTTCCGTCAAATACCATCTTAGCAAAGCCAGAGAAGCTTCCTGCTTGTTCCAGATTGATGCTATTTGGACTCAAGACCAAAGAGCTAGAACCTGTGAGCGGCTTGATGTTTACTCCTCCTTTGTCTGTGTAGGTTGCCGAAATCACCAAAGATCCAGTTGGAGATGCAGGATTACCAAGGGTAGGGTCTAAGCTTCCTTTCGCACCTAGACTAGGCTTGCTTTCTTTTCTCAAGGAAAGGATATAGGTAACCAAGGCATTGAGCTCAGAATTCTTCAAATCTGGGTTGGCCGGCATGGCTGTTTCTCCCCATACGCCTCCGCCACCATTTTTGATTTTGTTGACTAGGTAATCTCGGTTACGCTCGCGGTATTTCTTGGCTACATCTGTGTAGGCAGGGCCTATGGATTTTTCAGTTTCATTGTGACAAGTCTTGCAGGTAAGTGACTGAACCAAGGCTTTGCCCGTCATGGCTTCGCTCATGATTTTGTGTCCCATATCTGCTTCTGCCTGGTCAATGCCTTGCAAGTAATCTGCTGCGACATACAAGCTGCTCAAGTCCGAAGACGCTTCTGGGTGATCTTCGTCGCTTACAGCTACAGTGTAGTTCACTTTTTTACCAGGGAAGTAGAAGGATTGGTTACCTACAACTGAGATGCTCACTTGTGGAGCGACATTTCCTGAATAAACAGCTACCAATGGACCTTTGCCAGTCAATCCAGCAGGGTCAGCTGCAGTTACTTGAATTTCAAATTCGCCTGTAGCAGTGAAGGAATGCGTGAGTGTAGGTTCTGTAGTGGTCTTTGTAACTCCAGCACCTAAATCCCAAGTGTAGGTTAGCGCATCATTTTCAGGGTCTGAAGCTGTAGCAGTCACCGTCACCTGAAGTGGATTTTTACCAGAAGTCTTGTCTACTTTGACTTCAGAAACCACTGGGGCGCGATTGCCACCATTGAAATCAATTCTGAATAGACCTGCATCTGGGTTTTTGGAAAACCAGCCATTGCCATATTCTAGAATGTAGATTTTTCCGTCAGGGCCCATTTCCATGTCCATCATGGCATTAAACTTGGTGCCTCCCATGAATGGTTCCATCTTGTCGAAGTCTCCATTTTCTTGCATGGTCACCACCTTGATCCAGCCTCTGATCCAATCGTAGATAAATAACTTGCCATCGTAGTAGTCTGGCATGCGAGTTTCCGAAGGGTACATATCGGAATAGTAAACAGGTCCTGCCATCGCATTTCTACCTCCCGTACCCAATTGTGGGAAGTCCGGAGAAGCGGCATATGGATACCAGATGAAGGCCGGCTCCACAGCTGGGAGTTTCTTCATTCCAGTGTTGTTTGGTGAATTGTTGACCGGGCCAGCCGTATCAAAAGCGGCACCTGATTCGCCAGTTTCGTAATTGAATTCTTTGTAGGCAAAATTATTTCCTATGACGTAAGGCCATCCGAAGTGACCTGCCTTTCGAGCTTGGTTAACTTCGTCGTAGCCTCTTGGACCTTTGATGTCCAAAGAGTCATTGTTTGCATCTGGACCTACTTCACCCCAATAGAGGAAGCCGTTTTTCTGATCTACCGAGATACGGTACGGGTTGCGAAGACCTTGTGCATAGATCTCAGGACGTGTGCCTTCGGTACCTTTTGGATACAAGTTGCCTTCTGGAACAGTGTAAGTCCCATCTTCAGCAACCTTGATGCGGAGGATTTTTCCTCTTAGGTCGTTGGCGTTGCCCGAACTTCTGCGTGCATCCCACTGCTTGTTGCCTTCACGGCCATCCACAGGGGCATAGCCATTGAGGGTGAATTTGGAGCCCGGCTGGTTGAAAGGAGTGGAGTTGTCTCCTGTGGATAGGAATAGATTTCCATCCTTGTCAAAAGCAATGGATCCGCCAGTATGGCAGCAAATGTTGCGCTGAGAATAGAGTTCTAAAATGATTTGCT
>JBIIGH010000178.1:0-5364 GCA_044236565.1 Algoriphagus sp.
GATCGACCGCAAAAAGGAAGGTACCGAGAGTTTTACCAGTGTGATGCCGATGTGGTGGGGACAGATAGTTTGCTCTGTGAAGCCGAAATCATTGGGATGATTCGTCAGGTATTTACCAAACTGGGTTTGACTCAGTATTCCATAAAAATCAACAATCGTAAAATTTTGACTGGCATCGCTGAAGCCATTGGTGCAGATGGAAAAGAAGGTCCGCTCTGTGTGGCCATCGACAAGCTGGACAAAATTGGTTGGGAGAAAGTACAGGAAGAGCTTCAGCAGCGGGGTTTCGAAAATGACTCGCTTGACCGACTTGCTCCCCTGGTGAACCTGAAAGAAGGCGTAAGCGCTCGGATGGAAGTGCTCAGCGGATTTTTGAATAATTCTCCGACAGGGCTTCAGGGGTTACAGGAACTTGAAGAAGTATTTGGGCTGCTGGAGCGAATGGGAACCAATCTAGATCATGTGGATTTTGATCCGATGCTTGCCCGAGGATTATCCTATTATACAGGGGCTATTTTTGAAGTAAAGGTGCACGGGGTGTCTATTGGTTCGGTAAGTGGAGGAGGTCGATACGACAACCTCACCGGAGTATTTGGCCTGCCAGGCGTGCCCGGAGTCGGATTTTCCTTTGGGGTAGACCGTTTGTATGACGTATTGGAGGAACTTAGTCTGTTCCCAACAGATCGCATAGAGGGAACACAGCTGCTGTTGGCTCATTTTGATCAAGCGGGTTTTGACTACGCCTTGAAATGTCTTCCCATCTTGCGGGACGCCGGCATCCGAACGGAACTCTATCCGGAGGTATGTAAACTCAAAAAGCAGTTGGAGTACGCTTCCAAAAAGGATCTTCCCTTTGTAGGCATCTGTGGTGACGAAGAAATTGCTTCCCAAACCCTTGCTGTAAAGGCCTTGGCCACAGGGACACAGGAGACCTTGACCTTGAAGGAGGTGATTGCCAAGTTGCAGGCGGCAGTTTAGGTGCCAAAGTAAGGACTGACAACAACTAGGACCCTCGGGGAGTTAAATAGAGAAATAAACACAAAGCGCTATGTTTGATATCATGGGCATGATGGGCAAGGTAAAAGAGGCCCAAGCCAAAATAAAGGAAGCACAGGCCAAGCTGGTGCATTTGAGAGCCGAAGGCGAGTCTGGAGCTGGATTGGTGAAAGTCGTGGTGAGTGGAGAGCGAAAGGTATTGACGATGGAACTGGATGAGTCTTTGCTAACGCCGCAGGACCGTGAGATGCTCAGTGATTTGATTGTGGCGGCTACCAACAAGGCCATGGAATCAATCGATGAAAAAATCAAGCATGAAATGAAGGCGGCAACGGAGGGAATGATCCCTTCTATTCCGGGGATGGATTTTGGCAATTTGTTTGGATGAAATCCTGTGCCATCGTCCTACTCAATTACAATGGAGAAGGGGTGCTACCCACCTTTCTACCTTCCGTAGTAAGGCATAGCCAGTACGAGGTGTGGATGATTGACAATGCGAGTTCGGATGGATCACTGACCTACGTCAAAGAAAATTTCCCCGAGCTTAGGTTGATCTACTTGGACAGCAACTATGGATTTACGGGGGGCTATAATCTGGGTTTGGAGCAGTTGCGTGGGCAATACGAAACCTTTATCCTGCTCAATACCGACGTAGAGGTGACTCCAGGATGGGATCAAAGTTTAGTGAATTTTTTAGTCAGTCACCCGGATTATGCTGCAGTGCAACCGAAAATTCGTTCTTGGAAGGATCGAACCTATTTTGATTATGCTGGAGCAGGAGGGGGATTTGTCGATTCCTTGGGATATCCTTATTGCCGTGGGAGAATTTGGGATCATTTGGAGCAAGACTCCGGACAATACGACGATACCATCCAAGTGGATTGGGCCTCAGGTGCCTGCTTGGCCATTACTGCAACTGATTTTTACGCGCATGAAGGGTTTGATGCGAGCTTTTTCGCGCACATGGAGGAAATAGATTTGTGCTGGAGACTGCGCAAGTCCGGGCGAAAAATCGGATACCTCGGTTCCGCTGTAGTCTACCACCAGGGAGGAGCCACCTTGGACCGAGCGAGTGCCCATAAGCTGTATTTGAATTGTCGAAACAGCTTGTCCATGCTGTATAAAAATGTGGGATTCCTTCGCTTTGCAGCGATTTTTCTATCCAAGGGCTTTTTTGAAGGATTGGCAGCCCTCAACTATGTACGCAAGGGAGAACCTAAATTTGCAAAGGCCATTCTTCGGGCCTACGGGGATTTTCTGGGCTCTAAAAAAGTCAAATCTCCTGTTGTGGAGACAGCGTTGCCGGAAGTGGGCGGTTCAGGACCTGCGGGAGTGATTTTTGGATATTTCTTGCTATTGGGCAAGCGAAAATTCACCGACCTTTAATCGAATAATGCGGGGTGGTTCTTTTTACGAAAATAGGTTCTAATTTTCAGCATCATCGCCATGGACACATACAATACTACAGGCGAGCCCAGCGTGATAAAAGAGGTGTAAATGAAAAATAAGCGAATGCTGTCAATCGGAAAATTCAATTTTTCTCCAAGTTTGGAGCAAACGCCGAAGGCACTTTCTTCAAAAAATAATTTTAGCTTTTCCATGGTTGGGTCAAAATGCATGTGTGCAAAGGTACTAATTAATGCAAGCAATTGGCAAACTCGCTTGGTAATCAGATTGTTTTGGATGCTTTCGATATTTTTTGCTGCCAGCCAAAATTCAGTTGGACAACAAGCGGAAGCTACCTATTTGACTTCCGTGTCGCTCGTTCCTCAAAAGCTTCGGGTGGAACGCGATTCGATTAAATTTTTGATTACGGGAAAATTACCGGCTGGCTCGGGCCTGCTCACCAAGCAACCAAATCTCCGATTGCGCTTGCTTTCCAATCGAGATACCTTGGATTTGGGAACGATCCCCGTACAAAACCAGGCTGGAATTGCGATCCTTACAAAAAACATAGCTTTTTCGTATATGCCTTGGATGGAGGACGCCAGGCTAGTGCTCGATTTTTCGCTAGGCAAAAACAAGGCTCCTGAGGAATCAAAAGTTTTGGCGAAAGGGGTACAGGCCCCTCAGCTCCTCGTTCGTCTCGGAACCTACCTTCCTGGCGAAGCAATACCCGCTGTAGGTCGTTTTGATTTTTCCACTACTATAAAGGAGTCAAAGCCGGTTACTAAATCTGTTTCTTTCAGGTTTGAACCCGGAAAGTCAGACTGGGCAGCATTTCAAGAGAATCAAGAGGCCCAAAGGCAGCTCGCTGTTTTTTTGGAGCAAAACCCGGAGCTCCTCTCCTTGAAAATTACAGGGCTGCAGTCTCCCGAGCAGTCGGAAGGGCGAAACAGTCAGTTGGGATATTTGCGGGCTGAGCGGATTGGGCAAAAGCTACTGGAGTTTTTTCCAAGCCTCTCCAAAGACCAAATCTCCTACCAATCCAGGTGGAACGACTGGTTTGACTTTAGAATACTACTTGCCGACTATTCTGGACTAGCAGAAGTAACCAAGGCTCGCTACTACGAGGAGCTGCAGGAGGAGGGGACTTATTTTGAAAAGGGGCAGCGAATAAAAGCCTTGCCGGAATTTGAACGGCTGGCTGCAGCTCTCTATCCAAAGCTACGTTCGGCAAAAGTAGAACTTACCGCCAGACCCTATTTAGGTTTGGGGAAAAAGAAGGGCATACTATTAAAAGAGGCCCTAGCTCCTGCGGGTGTCAACAAGCTGTCCTATTCCGATTGGGAGCTCGCGGCAGCTGCAGCTCCAAGTTTAGAGGAAAAGGCGATGCTGTATGCCAGCATGATTAAATGGTTTGGAAGCCCTGCTACCTTTATCAATTTGGCAGTGGTTCGGATGCGCCAAGGGCAGGAACTACAGGATGAAGAATCTAGAGCAGTCTTGTGGGAGGAGTCAGCTCGCCTGCTAGAAGAGGCAAATCGATTGAAGCTGCTTCCCTTGGGGCTGTACAACCAAGGGCAACTCAAAGTGCTCCAAGGGGAATTCTGGGAAGCGTACAAAATTCTTTCGGAAGCTTCCGTCTTAGCCAAGGGAGATGCCTCCCTTACGATAGCTATTGAGTCCTTGCGAGGGGCCTTGGATGTGCGCCGGGGAGATTACAAATTGGCACTGTTGCGATTTGGCTATCCCATGGAGTCTGCAGAAGATTGGTTCAATAAAGGAATAGCCTCCTATATACTAGGAGACTATTTGAATGCTAATGCGGCTTTTGAGGCTTCCGTGCTTGCAAACCGGGAGCTGGGCTATGGCTATTATGGGCTGGCCCTGGTCGCGATGGAACTAGGACAAGCTGAGTCGGGCAGTTTGTATTTGGAAAAGGCATTGACGTACAGGCCTGCTTTGAGGCAAAAAATCGCAATTGATCCGGCTTTCAGCCAATTTGATTTCTGAGGAATCTCTTGGTTTGTTCTCAAGGAAGGTTTTGGAATTGATATTTCTGATTATCCGTTTTTTATTTATTAACCAGAGAAAAAAAGGTTTGAGGTTCAATAAAGTGAGCTGTCCACCGTCAATTGTGGTTTTAGTACGCATTGTCTCTAGAATCACAAACTGCTGTCGTCTGTGGACTGTCAACCGTGGACAGTTATCCGCAGTTTTCGGTGGTTTAGCTTAGCTACTGGCATGATTGCGGATAATTAGATTGATTTTTTTGATTTTGCGATCATCCAATGGAATTAAATCGGGAAGTGGTCCACTTGTTACGGGATCATTGCCTAAGATTAATCCTTTCAAGTTCGTGCCTATTCCCATGGACAAGGATTCCAATTAGGAATTGAAAATTCAGGAAATCTTCAAAAGTTAATCCTCGATTCAGGGCTTCTTTATGGGATTGGTCAAAATTTTTTTATCGAATTCCTAATTTTATTTACTGCAGAAAGTTTGTTTTTTCTTTAAGATTATTTAACATTGGAAGTCGAGAATTGACAACCTAACCCAAAAAAACCGCCTATGAGTAAAATTACTTAGACGAATCCCTACTCTCACCTAGCATCGACCGATGTCAAACCTATCGGTTTTTTTAAGTTCGCAGGTCATTTGACCAGGTATAGGCGCAATAGAATCCCTAAAAAAATCTCGGAAGCTCTATTGCAATTATTTTAAGAATATTCGCAAACGATTGCATATTCAATTAACAAACAGGTTATTGAGATTAATCTTGTTACCCAATCTATCTATGTTTATGAAAAATGTTTACAAAATCCTAAGTGTGTGCCTTACGCTCTTAGTACTTTCTGTCTCCGCTGCCTATGCGCAAAAGACGGTGACAGGTACAGTGCTAGACGAATTTGGCATGGGCCTTCCAGGTGTATCTATCCTTGTGAAAGGAACGACCACTGGTACTGCCACCAACATTGACGGAAA
>JBIIGH010000179.1:0-5335 GCA_044236565.1 Algoriphagus sp.
GGTCAATCGTACCCCGCACTTAGACAATGGATTTCTTTTGCTTAAAGAATCGACTGATTTGGTTTCGCCCATAGGCGTGCTTTTTTATGAAATCTATTCCGAAGAGCACGAACTAAAAACGAAGTTAAAGGACCTTGATGCCAAGATTCAATGTGTGGTTGGGAATCCGACGATGGATCTTCCAGGTATCATTCCCTTTGGCCAAACGCAATGCCCGCAACCTTGGGATTATGCGGATGGGGTGGATACACTTCAATTCTTAAGTAGTCTAGGCGATTGATTCGAATCAGTAAATTATGATTATCCGCAATTACGCCAGTTGCTCAACTTTCCGTTTACTAATGCGGATAATCGTTCACAGACCATAGGCCACGGCCTACAGGCTTTCAACGGTCAACAGCTCACTTTATTGAACCTCAAACCTTGTTTTCTTAAGGTTGTGATGGAAAAGCGGATAATCATAAAGTAAAAAAGCTAGTATCGAATTCTTTCTAAATCCAAGGGTTTTTCGAAGCCTAACTTTTGGTCTCCAATTAAATTAAGACAACCCTTAATCAGGAATGTTCGTTACCTTTTTTGTTGCTTTTTCCTATATTCGCAATCGGAAATTTGAACCATTTACCCCATAAACTATACAAAACGATGGCTTTTGATATCGAAATGATCAAAGAGGTCTATGCACAAACCCCAGTTCGCATCGCAGCGGCACGGAAGGTGGTGGGCAAACCGCTTACATTGACTGAAAAAATTCTTTACGCCCACCTGAGTGAAGGGGCTGCTAGTCAGGCATTTAAAAGAGGAACCTCTTATGTAGATTTTCAACCTGATCGCGTAGCGATGCAAGATGCCACTGCACAGATGGCGCTTTTGCAATTCATGCAAGCCGGTCGTTCTCAAGTTGCGGTACCTTCTACTGTTCACTGCGATCACTTGATCCAAGCGGAAATTGGTGCAGACAAAGACTTGAGCAAAGCCAAAGATAAAAACAAGGAGGTGTATGATTTCCTTGCCTCTGTATCCAATAAATATGGAATCGGTTTCTGGAAGCCAGGTGCTGGGATTATCCACCAAGTAGTATTGGAAAACTATGCTTTCCCGGGTGGAATGATGATTGGTACCGATTCCCACACACCTAACGCAGGTGGTCTAGGGATGATCGCAATTGGGGTGGGTGGTGCAGATGCCTGCGATGTGATGGCTGGATTGCCTTGGGAACTGAAGTTTCCAAAATTGATTGGTGTGAAGTTGACAGGCAAGCTATCCGGATGGACTGCTGCAAAAGACGTGATCTTGAAAGTGGCTGGTATTTTGACCGTTAAAGGGGGTACTGGTGCTATTGTTGAATATTTTGGTGAAGGAGCGCGTTCCCTTTCCGCTACAGGAAAAGGAACCATCTGTAACATGGGTGCCGAGATCGGTGCGACGACTTCTATTTTTGGTTACGACGAAAAATCTGCCGCCTACCTATCTGGTACAGGCCGTTCTGATATCGCTGAACTAGCCAATGGTATCGCCGAGCACTTGACTGGTGACCCTGAAGTATATGCTCAGCCAGAGTTGTACTTCGATCAGGTGATTGAAATCAACCTTTCTGAGTTGGAGCCGCATGTAAATGGTCCATTTACACCAGATTTGGCTTGGCCTATTTCTAAGTTTGCTGCAGCGGTTAGAGAAAACGGATGGCCAGCAAAATTGGATGTGGGATTGATCGGTTCTTGTACCAACTCTTCCTACGAAGATATCTCTAGAGCCGCTTCCTTGGCGCAGCAGGCTGTGGATAAGAAGTTGGTAGCCAAGTCCGAGTACACCATCACTCCGGGATCTGAGCAAGTTCGCTTTACGGTCGCACGAGATGGATTTTTGGACACTTTCGACAAGATGGGTGGCGTAGTACTTGCCAATGCTTGCGGACCCTGCATCGGACAGTGGGCGAGACATGGTGCTGAAAAGCAGGAGCGTAACTCCATCATCACTTCCTTCAATAGAAATTTCGCGAAGCGAGCGGATGGAAATCCAAACACGCACTCGTTTGTTGCTTCTCCAGAGATTGTAACGGCACTAGCCATTGCTGGAGACCTTACATTCAACCCACTTACAGATACATTGACCAACTCTGAAGGCAATCAAGTTCGCTTGGAAGAGCCAAGAGGATTGGAATTGCCAACCAAAGGCTTTGCAGTAGAAGATGCAGGCTATCAAGCTCCTGCCGCTGATGGATCAACAGTTCAGGTGTTGGTGGCGCCTACTTCAGATCGTTTGCAGCTATTGGATTCATTCGCTGCCTGGGAAGGTGTCGACTTGAAAGGATTGAAATTATTGATCAAAGCCAAAGGAAAATGTACCACGGACCACATTTCCATGGCAGGTCCTTGGTTGAAGTACCGAGGCCATTTGGATAACATCTCCAACAACATGCTCATTGGAGCGGTAAATGCGTACAACGACGCCACCAACTCGGTGAAAAACCAATTGACTGGTGCGTACGGTGAAGTTCCAGCAACCCAGCGTGCTTACAAGGCGGCAGGTATTGGTTCGATTGTCGTAGGAGATGAAAACTACGGGGAAGGTTCTTCTAGAGAGCATGCAGCCATGGAGCCTCGTTTCCTAGGTGTTCGTGCAATCTTGGTGAAGTCATTTGCTCGTATTCACGAGACTAACTTGAAAAAGCAGGGGATGCTTGCATTGACTTTTGCAAATCCTGCTGACTACGACTTGATTCAGGAGAACGATGTGATCGATATTGTTGGATTAACTAGCTTTTCCCCGGGCAAGCCATTGGAAGTGGTCTTTCATCATGCCGATGGAACTCATGACAAAATAGCGGCCAACCATACCTACAATCAAGGTCAAATCGAATGGTTTAAGGCTGGAAGTGCACTTAATTTGATTAAGGTAAAAGCATAATTGAACCAAATTCAATTGAAGCCGTAATGAGTAATTCGTTACGGCTTTTTTTTTTAAAAAGATGTTTAAACCAAAGGCAATTCCATTCTTCCTGTTCATTTTCTTGGCTTTTGCTGGCATTGCGCAAGCCCAGAATGAATCCGATGAGCGTTCTTTACTTGAGATTCAAAAAGGAGTAAGTTTCACGAAAGACTCTTTATTTAGCTTAAACCTTCGGTTCCGATTGCAAAATCGAGTTGGCTTTCGGACAGATAGCGGGGAGGACTTGAGCTTTGAACAAACCGATTTTCGAATTCGAAGGTTGCGCATGCGATTGGATGGTTTTGTGCTCAGCCCGCGTTTCCAATATTACATCCAACTTGGTTTTTCTAAATCAGACATGGATTTGGATGGGGGAGAAGTAGCACAGCCGATTCGAGATGCAATTCTGTACTACCACTTTAGCCCAAATTTTTATGTGGGCATGGGTCAGGCTAAATTGCCAGGGAATCGAGAGCGGGTGATAAGCTCGGGTAACTTACAGTTTACCGAACGATCCATTGCCAATTCATTTTTTACGCTGGATCGAGACTTTGGACTATTCGCCTACTACACGGTTCCTACGCAAAGCAAAGTTGTGTACCAACTCAAAGCAGCAATTACTTCAGGAGAGGGCCGTAACCCCTCCGTAGGGGATCGAGGCTTGAGTTATACCGGAAGAATTGAGGTGCTGCCTTTGGGGAAATTTGCAAATGGTGGGGACTATTCCCAAGGAGATTTGGAGTTTGAAACTCGCCCTAAGCTTTCCATTGGTGCCAGTTACAATTTCAACGAAAGCGGGGCACGAGCTAGAGGTCAACTCGGACCCGAACTGTTTGAAAAGCGCGATCAGCAGGTGTTTATTGCGGATGTGATTGCAAAATATCGAGGATGGGCACTCTTGGGGGAGTATTTTTCTAGAAATTCCCCTAATCCAATCACGCAAGGTACTTCAGGTATCCGGCAAGCAGTATGGGTGGGTACGGGTCAAAATCTCCAAATCAGCAAGCTGATCACAAAAAAATCGGAGCTTGCTTTCCGGTTTTCGCAGGTGATTCCAAAACAAGCGATTCGATCCTTAGAAATGCAGCGGGAGGAGACTACACTTGGTTACACGCGTTATGTGGGAGGACATCGGGTAAAGCTGCAAGCAAATATGGGCTATTCTTGGGCCGACGGAAGTCCTCAATTAAGCCAAACCACAAACTACTGGTTTGGGCTTTTCCAGGTTGAATTTGGTATCTAAAGTGGATTTTATCTCTCCAGAAAACCTTACAAGGCCTTTGCTTTGGCTAAATATTCGGTAACCAAGTCCATGTCCGGATGACTAATGGCCAGTTCCTCCAAATAACTCAAGGCACTTACTTTGTCTCCACTCAGGGTGTAGTAGATACCTTTGTTGCGAAGGGCAAAAGGGTTTTTGGAATCCATTGCCAAACTTTGATTGATTAAAGCAAGACCTTCCTCCAATTGATTGCTGTAGAGGAGGTACAACCCGTGATTGTTGTAAAAATAGGCTTGTCGATTGTCTAAAGCGATAGCTTTTTCTACTGCTTTCACTGCCCCTGCATAGTCCTTTTCCTCAAAGGAAATCATGGACCTCAAGTTGTGTAGATTCGGCTCCAAGGGATTGATTTCTTCCGCCTTTACCAATATCGAGTTGGCGGATTCGTACTCTTTTTGATAAAAGTAAATGGTGGCTTGGTTGACTAGAAGGTCTGAATTCTTAGGATCTAGTTCAGAAGCTTTTTGAAAGGATTGGAGCGCTGCAGGATAGTTTTTAAGTTTCTCTTCGGTAAGTCCCGCCAAAAAATAAGATCTCCAATCTGCTGGACTTTCGGATACCATACGGGAGGCGTCCTCTTTTGCATTGTAATTGGCGCCAAGATCCAAGTAAGCCAATCCACGCTGAAACACCGCATCCACATAAGTTGGATTTTTCTGTAAAGTCTTGCTAAAATCTTGAATGGCTTCCTCAAGTTGGTTCAATCGCAGGTGTGCCATCCCTTTGTTGTAGTAGGCATCACTAAAATTGGAATCTAGGGCAATGGCCTCTTCATAAAATCCCAGGGCAGTTTTTGGATCATTCTCCTCCATTTTCTTATTGCCTTTGAGCAGGAATCTGCCTTTTTGGTCATCTACGCTATCGCATCCTATCCAAAGGATTGGAATGAAAAGAAGGAGTTTACTGATCAGATTTTTCATCTTGAGTTGGTTTTGGTGTCTTTGCTTTTACCTCTTCTCCCAAGAGTAAAGCATAGGGTTTGGTGGAATCGGAAAGGTCAAAAATTTCCCGAAGGATGGCTAGGATCGGAATAATCAAAATCATCCCTGCAACACCCCAAATGGAGGCACCCAGTAGCAGTCCGAGAAAGGTAACAAAGGCATTTAGGTTGACTTGTCCCCCCACAAT
>JBIIGH010000018.1:0-19025 GCA_044236565.1 Algoriphagus sp.
CTCCAGCTTTGCACCGTCCCAAGTATTTGCAGTGGAGGTGGTAGGGAAGGGTTTTTTGCACCACCAGGTGCGCAAGATGGTATATGCTATTTGGAACTGGAACGCAGCCCAAATCCAAGAGCGCCTTGCCCATCCAGAAAAAGATTGGCCTGCTGTGCCTACTGCTCCCGCGCAGGGACTGGTACTTTGGGATACGGTCCTGAACTTGAAGTAAATATCAAAGAGACAGTTCCATCACATCGTCGTCCATCACGTAGCCAGACCCAATGTCGTTGACCTCTTGCCGAATGGTCACAAAGCCTAGGACTCGGTAAAAATCAATGGCCTTTTTATTTTGCTTGTTTACATTCAAAACCAGGCTTTTTTGCCCCGCTTCTCGGGCTCTTTTTACCACTTCCAAAAGCAGTGCTTTTCCTACCCCTTTTCCTTGGCTGCTGGGGAGTAGGTACAACTTGTGTAGTTTGGATAGGCTACCCGCAAGGTGATTGAGTTCGTAACCTGCAAATCCAATCGCTGCCCCATCTTCCTCGGCAACCAAAAAACCATGCCCCTTATCCATTTGCGATTCGAGTAGCTGCAGGTCATACATCCAATTGAGCATGTAGTCGATCTGCTCCGAACTCAATATGCCCGCAAAGGTCGATGGCCAGGTTTGATGCGCAATCTTTTGGATCAGAATCAGCTCTTCTTTGGCTAGGAGTCTAAGGTGTACCATAGGTTGAATTGAGAGGCTTTTTTAGGCGATGTACCTTCAGCAGGCAAGTTTAAAATGCAATCAACTCCTGCAGTTTCAGGTTAAATCGATCTACCGGCAGGAATTGCTTTTCTAGATTGGGAGCAAAAGGTACCGGAGTATCCAAACTCCCTTCCCGCATCACGGGAGCATCGAGATCGGCAAAGCAGTGCTCGGAGATCCAAGCGCAGATTTCTGCGCCAATACCGCCTGTGAGCGTATCTTCTTGAAGGAAAATGACTTTACCCGTCTTCTTCACTGTAGCTGCCACCGCTTCTTTATCCCATGGGAGGAGCGTACGCAAGTCTAGAATATCGGCCGAGATACCGAGTTCCTCTACCGCTTTCGTAGCCCAGTGTACGCCCATGCCGTAAGTGATGATGGAAGCCTGTGTTCCCGTAGCAGCTAAAGCGGCTTTTCCAACTTCCACTGTGTAGTAGCTATCAGGCACAGGTCCAGAGATGGAGCGGTACAGCATTTTGTGTTCAAAATAGAGGTACGGATTGGGGTCTTCCAAGGCTGCATTGAGCAGGCCTTTGGCATCGTGGGGATTGGAGGGATACACTATTTTTAGCCCTGGTGTATGGAAAAACCAGGCTTCGTTCGATTGCGAATGGAAGGGCCCCGCAGCGGTACCTGCTCCAGTGGGCATGCGAATCACCACATCCGCATTTTGCCCCCAGCGGTAGTGGATCTTGGCGAGGTTGTTTACAATTTGGTTGAAGCCTACGCTCACAAAGTCGGCAAACTGCATTTCCACCATGGCCTTGTAGCCTTTGATCGAAAGACCAAGTCCTGCACCAATGATGGCACTTTCGCAAAGCGGGGTGTTGCGGACTCTTTCCCCACCAAATTGGGTTTTGAACCCGTCCGTGATTTTAAATACGCCTCCATATTCTCCAATGTCTTGCCCCATCAGGACCAGGTTGGGGTATTTTTCCATGGACTCTCGCAATCCATCGCTAATCCCATCAATAAAGCGCTTTTCTGTGGAGGCGCCACTCGGTTCCACGACGGTTTGGGTAAAGGGAGCATACACATCTCCCAGTTCCTTTTCTACAGATGCCTGTACCGCCTCTTCTGCAAAGGCTATTTCTAGGGCATCGTTGATGCTCTTTTTGACCTTTTGGTTAATCTTTTCTTGTTCTTCTGGGGTAAGTACTCCTTCGGAAATTAGGTAGTCTTCGTAGCGATCCACTGGATCTAGCAGGGACCATTCCTCCATCAAAAACTTGGGAACATACTTGGTGCCCGATGCTTCCTCGTGACCCCGCATGCGGAAGGTGATTGCCTCGACAAGCACCGGTCTGGGATTTTCCCGCAGGTCTTCGGCAAGCCGTAAAATGGTGTCGTACACTTCAAGCACGTTGTTGCCTTGGATGCGTACGGCTTCCATGCCGTATCCAGGGCCTTTTTCGGTAAAGTATTGGAAAGCAAACTGCTCCTCACTAGGGGTAGAAAGTCCGTAGCCATTGTGTTCCACCACAAAAATTACGGGCAATTTCCAAACTGCCGCTACATTCAATCCTTCGTGGAAATCCCCTTCTGAACTCGCTCCATCCCCAGAAAATACCAAGGATACTTTCTTCTCCCCCGCAAGGGTATGTGCTAAGGCGATGCCGTCAGCAATTGCCAGCTGAGGGCCCAAGTGGGAAATCATGCCCACCACATGGTGTTCGATGCTACCAAAGTGGAAGGAGCGATCTCGGCCCTTGGTAAATCCCAATTCTTTACCCTGAAACTGTGCGAACAAGCGCTCCAAAGGCATGTCTCTGCCCGTAAAAATGCCCAAGTTGCGGTGCATGGGAAGGATAAATTCATCGGGAGCAAGAGCATTCACAGCCCCAATCGAAATCGCTTCCTGTCCCCATCCGCTAAACCACTTGGATATCCGGCCTTGACGAAGGAGAATCAACATTTTTTCTTCGATTCTCCGAGGAACGAACAGGGATTCGTATAACTTCAGTAGGGTAGCGTCCGAATAATTTTTTCGGTCAAAAGTTAATTTTTGGGCGTTAGGGGCAGTGAATTCCATAGGGAGTAATTTTCGTACCTAAGGTACGGCAAGGGAACAAATCCCCCAAGGGTTTTATGCGGTAGTCGGTTGGAAGGGGAAAGATTGCCTAGAAAAGCGACTCTCCTGCATGCCCCCGACTTTCACCAGGGGCTAAAAATAAATGCAAGGAGTAAAAAAATTTTGCTGTATGAGACGAAATTAGGTAATACTAGACCCCTACTTTCAATCTTAGCATTAAGGTTAGTTTATCAAAGTGTTAAGAAGGACCGCGTGGCGGGTTAAAAAGTTGGAACTCGGAACCAGGGCCTGCTTCAAAACATGCTTTTTCAAGCCTTTTTACCTACCTTCGCCTTCCCAAACCGAAGCAAATTCTGTGAAAGCGAGAACATTAAAAAAGGATAAAGTCAACATCATCACGATGGGCTGCTCCAAAAACTTGGTGGATTCTGAGGTCCTCCTCACGCAACTTAGGGGCAATGGCATCGATGCCAGCCATGAGTCCGACCGCCAGGACAACAACATCGTCATCATCAATACGTGTGGATTTATCGACAATGCAAAGCAGGAATCAATCGATACGATTTTGCAGTATGTCGATGCGAAGGAAAAAGGGTTGGTAGACAAGGTGTATGTGACGGGTTGCCTTTCACAGCGCTACAAGGATGACTTGGAGCAGGAGATTCCTCAGGTAGATGCATTTTTTGGTACCCGGGACTTGCCTGCTATTTTGAAAAAATTCAAGGCAGACTACAAGCATGAGTTGGTCGGAGAGCGTCTGCTCACCCATGCCAGCCACTATGCCTACATGAAGATATCCGAGGGTTGCGATCGCCCTTGTTCCTTCTGTGCGATCCCGCTGATGCGCGGAGGACACTTGTCTCGCCCCATTGAAGAGCTAGTGAAGGAAGCCCAGCACCAGGCCGCCAATGGTACGAAGGAACTGCTCCTGATTGCACAAGACTCCACCTATTATGGATTGGATTTGTATAAGAAGCGAAACTTAGCCGAGCTCCTTCGCAAGCTTTCGGATGTGGAGGGGATCGACTGGATTCGTTTGCATTATGCCTATCCAACTGGGTTTCCGATGGATGTGATTGAAGTGATGAAGGAGCGTCCCAACATTTGCAAGTACCTAGATATCCCGCTTCAACACGGTTCGACGGATGTGCTCAAGGCCATGCGTCGAGGCACTACCCGAGAAAAGCAGGAAGAATTGATTCATAGCATTCGTGACCTGATCCCAGAGATCGCGATCCGTACTACCTTGATTGCCGGACATCCTGGAGAAGGAGAACGGGAGTTTCAGGAGATGGTAGACTTTGTAGAGCGCATGAAGTTTGAGCGTCTGGGTGTATTTACCTACTCGCATGAGGAGAATACCCATGCCTTTGGGATGGAAGACAAGTTGTCCCAAGAAGAAAAGCAGTCTCGTGCCAACCAGCTGATGGAAGTGCAGGAGCAGATCAGTTACGACCTCAACCAGCAGAAAATAGGCAAGACTTTTAAGGTCCTTATCGATAAAAAAGAGGGAGGCCATTTTGTAGGCCGCACCGAGTTTGACTCTGTGGAGGTAGACAACGAGGTGCTTATCGATGCGGCCACCCATTACTGCCGCGTAGGAGACTTCGTACAGGCCAAAGTGGTAGATGCTACCGAGTTTGATCTCTACGCCACCGTGGAGGAGTAGTTTTTAATCTGTATTGGAGCAAGGCACTGCATTCCTGAAACATTTAAGGAAGCGATGCTCAGTTATCGATTACATAAGAATTTTGAATGAACTTTTGGGCTAGCTGCGCGTTAGGAGGGTATAATTTGATAAACCTTTTCCGCTCATGAAATCACTAGCTTGTTTACTTTTTGGCATTGCCTTGCTGACAGTAAATCCTGAGGCAATTGGGCAGGACTATTTTTATTTTGGCAACACCAATTTGGTGGGTACGGGCCCCATGCTTGGGGATAAAAAAAGTGGCTCTTGGAAGGTGTATCAGCGAAAACAGGTGGAAGAAAATCCGCGTTCCACTAATTTGAAAGTTCCTCTGACTGAAGTCGAGCAGGTTTTTGATCTTCGCGTTCCCTTCTACAGACTTGAGATGCAAGATAATCTTGTGGATGGGGTGATGGAAGAATTTTATCCAGGTGGACAGGTCAAAAAGCTAGTCAACTACAAAGCAGGGAAATTAGAAGGTGATTTTTTTGAATTCAGCGAAGAGGGAGAGCTGCTCTTTTCAGGCAGTTACGAACAGGGGAAGCGTAGCGGAGAATGGGTGGTCTACCGAAGTGACGGAACCAAAAAATCTGAATACACCTACAGCAACAATTTATTGGAAGAATTTGCGCTCAGCTACTATCCTTCAGGACAACTTGCAGAGCGAATTCCTTTTGAGCAAGGAGTGGTCAATGGCCTGTATGAGTCATTCTTTCCAGATGGAAGGATGCAGCAGTCCCTTGTATTTGTGGATGGCATGGAAGGTGGACCCTTGAAACAATTCTATGCAGACGGGACTTTAGCCCTCTCTTGTTCCTTTAACAAGGGACTACTGGATGGAGATTGGGAAAAATTTTCGCCAACGGGACAGCTCGAGTCTCGAGGTGGGTACAGTAAAGGAGAACGAGACGGAGCCTGGAAGGAATTGTATCCTGAGGTCAATGGATTTTTTTGGGAAGGGAAGTACGAAAAAGATAAAAAAGAAGGGGTTTGGGAGGTTCAAAATGCCAATGGATTCGTCCATCAAAAAGAAACCTTTCAAACAGGCTCCCTGGTAGAAATCAGTGAATTTACGGCAGAATCTGGCTTGGTGTTAGATGCAGGTCGCTTGGAAAAGGGGGATGGGAAGCGGTACTTTTTTGATGCGGCGGGCAATCGCCTGGAGAAAGGGCGCTATTCCAATGGACAGCGTACAGGAATCTGGTATACCTATTTTCCGAGCACCAATTTGGTGGCCAGTTCAGGAGGCTATGTTGCCAATAAAAAGAGAGGTACTTGGAAGTATTACGACATCAACAGCCAGTTGGTCAGTGAGGAAATTATTCCTGCCGGCAGAGAGCCTGAATCCATAGATCGATCGGTCAGTGCGTCCTCTTCCCCTCAAGGAAGAACCAGATCGTATATGCCGCAGCAAAATTCCAATGGCGTGGTGGTGCCTCAATTTAGGGTCTTAACCCCAGATGGGACCCTGGGCTTCTCAGGCCCTGGGATGTTTCAGTTGGGGAATTAAATCGAATACCATTTTCACTTGAATTTCCATCGTCTTTAGGCAACAATGATTTTTTCTTTACAGACAAGAAAAAAAGAAAAGGATAATTGAAAAACTTTAAAACAAAAAAATAAAAGCAAACCCAAATAAAAGTCTATGAAAAAGTTATCTGTTTTAGTGATCGGTTTACTACTTGTTATGAGCAGTTGTGCAGTTGTGAGACAAGGAGAGGTAGGAGTAAAAAGAACTGTGGGAAAAATTCAGGAAAAGCCCATCATGGAAGGTGCAAAGCTTTACAATCCATTTATTTCGACAATTATTAAACTTCCAGTGCGTACGGTGAACATGGAAGTAAGATTGCCTTTGCCCTCCAAGGAAGGATTGACGGTTCAGTCTGAAGTATCCATTTTGTACCGATTGGAGGGTAGTTATGCGCCTTCAGTGATAGAAAATCTCGGTAAAAACTACGAGGAGGTGGTGATTATTCCAGTGTTCAGATCCGCTGTTGCAGATATATCATCCCAATACTTTGCTAAGGACATGCATACCGGACAACGGTCGGTTATCGAAAAAGACATTAAAAAACTGATGGATTCGCAGTTGAAGGACAGAGGATTTGTCATTGAATCTGTGCTACTAAAAAGCATTGTCCTGCCTCCCGGACTTACAAAGGCTATTGAAGAGAAGTTGGAAGCAGAACAAGATGCCCAAAGAATGGAATTTGTCCTAAATAAAGAGCGTCAAGAAGCCACTCGAAGAATTATTGAGGCAGAAGGAATTCGGGACTCACAAAAAATCATTTCAGAGGGATTGTCTCCATTACTTCTACGTTTCAAAACCATTGAAGCATTCAATAAACTTTCGACTTCCCCGAATGCCAAGGTAATCATTACCAATGGCGAGCAGCCCTTGATGGTGAATGGGGAGAATTAAGGAAAAGGGAAATACAGTAGAAATAAACTGTACCAAGTACTAAGTACAAGGTACCAAGTAGCTTCAGGAGCTAGATTCGAGACGCTTTTAACCATAAAGAAACCACATAGGCACATAAGGATAGGGTGATGATTCCCACAAGTCAAGTATAATTCGACTCTGTTCAAAGGGCTCTCTTCTTTTTCTATGTGTCTATGTGTCGAAAAAACTAAATAGGCAGGTCAGGATTATTTGGTGTCAAATAAGGAAAGTTTAAATCCAATCCAGCCTTGTTTCTTGACTATTGTATCCGGTTTCTAAGAATACTTAGTACTTGGTACCTTGTACTTCGTACAGCTTATTTCCATTCTATTTCCTTATCCTTTTTCCCAAATGATTCTTTCCTAGTAACTTCGTCACAAAATCCCAGTTAAATGACCCTGATCGAAGTTACTACCCCTGCACATCAACTCGAATTTATCGAAATGGCGGTGCAGTTGTATCGCAACGAGAAGAATTGGATTCGTCCCATAGATCAGGATATTGAAGGACTTTTTCATGCGGAGACCAACAAACTATTTCGCAATGGAGCCAAAGCCAAACGCTGGCTGCTCCAAGACGATTCAGGCAAGACCATCGGACGGATAGCAGCCTTTGTCAACCCCAAAATGAAGGAGAAGCAACCCACGGGTGGTGTTGGCTTTTTTGAATGCATCCAAAATCAGGAAGCAGCTTTTCTGCTGTTGGATCAAGCCAAGGCCTGGCTCCAAAGCGAAGGCATGGAGGCCATGGATGGTCCGATCAACTTTGGCGAGCGTGACAAGTGGTGGGGGCTGCTCGTAGATGGGTATTCTGAGCCCAACTACAACATGCCCTGGAACTTTGCCTACTACCAGGAGTTTTTTGAGAACTATGGCTTCCAGCTCTATTTCAAGCAATTCACCTATGCTCGAAACGTGCAGAATGTCGGCTTTGATCAAAAAATGTTCCAGCGTGCCGATGTGATCCTGGCCAATAAGGACTATAGCTTTCGCTACATCCAAGGCAAGGAACTCCAAGAAAAGGCACCCGAATACTTCATGACCGTGTACAACAAGGCTTGGGCACGACACATGGGCAAATCCATCGCCCTGAAAGAAGCACAACTCATGTTTGGTAAAATGAAACCCATTCTTGATCCGCGGCTAATTTACTTCGCCTTTTACAAAGGGGAGCCAGTTGGGTTTTTTATTCAGATCCCCGAGATCAACCAGATTTTCAAGCATGTCAATGGCAAAATGGACTTGATCGGAAAACTTAAATTCCTCTGGTACAAGACCTTTTTTCCACCCAATAAAATGCTCGGTTTGGTCTTTGGCGTGGTGCCAGAGCATCAAGGCAAAGGAGTGGAAAGCGCCATCGTTATCAGCTATGACAAGATGAGTGGCAAGCCCTCTTTTCCTTACAAGACCATCGAGATGAACTGGATCGGGGATTTCAATCCCAAGATGATGCGGGTATGTGAGCAACTATTGGCTGAGATTTACAAAACGCATCATACCTACCGCTTCCTTTTTGACCGGGAAAAACCCTTCGAAAGACACCCTATTTTTGACTAGCCAACACGATAAGGCCTTACATATAACAACTAAATGAGCGAACTTTGTTCCGCGGATTCAATCAGATCAATCAAATCACTCCACCCAACTAGCGAATGAAAAAGTACAACGTAACAGGCATCGGAAATGCCTTGGTAGATATTGAGTTTAAAGTGACCGACCAGTTTTTTGCGGACAATGGGGTAGAAAAAGGCCTCATGACCCTAGTGGATGAGGAGCGTCAAAACCACCTCATGCAAGTCATTCACCATGCGGAAGCAAAAAAGCAAGCAGGTGGATCCGCAGCCAATTCCGTGGTGGCGGTAAGCCAGTTTGGAGGCAAATCCTTCTACTGCTTCCGCGTAGCCAATGACGAATTGGGCCACTTTTACCTACAAGACTTAATTGATTCTGGAGTGGATATTGCCTTGACCTCTGCGCAACTTGAGACAGGTGTGACAGGTAAGTGCCTGGTCATGGTGACCGAAGACTCGGAGCGAACCATGAATACCTTTTTGGGGATTACCCAGAACTTTTCCAGCCAAGATGTGCACGACGCGGCGATCCAAGATTCCAGCTATTTATTCATCGAAGGCTACCTGGTCACCTCTCCCAATGGGAAAGAAGCCATGCTTCATGCCAAGAAGGTAGCCGAGGCGGCAGGAACGAAAGTGGCCTTGACCTTCTCGGATCCTGCGATGGTGAAATACTTCAAGGCCAACTTTGACGATGTCATCGGGCCCAGCGTAGATCTTCTTTTTGCAAATGAAGAAGAAGCCATGCTTTACACCGGCAAGTCCACCTTGGCAGAGGCGCGTGAGGAAATGAAAAAGGCAGCCAAGCATTTTGTGATCACGATGGGAAAAAATGGAGCCATGATTTTTGATGGGGATACCTTCATCGATATCGAGCCGTATCCAACTACCGCCATTGACAGCAACGGGGCCGGAGACATGTTTGCAGGTGCGTTCTTGTATGGTATCACCAACGGCCACTCCTATGCAGAAAGTGGAAAGCTAGCCTCCATGGCCAGTTCCAAAATCGTAAGCCAGTTTGGTCCACGCCTGAAGTGGCACGAGGCGAAGGAGATTTTGGAGCGATTGAAGCCCTAAAGATGAAGGGGTAATCCCGATTGAGTTGTTCGAATTCGCACATCGTATTGTCCGTTTTACAACAGGTCCTGAGGAAGATTGTCCAGTTTGGAGGCCAAATGCAGGGTTTGCTTTTGGCACCATCTTGGCTACTGTAGAAAAAAATTAGAGTCCTATTCTTCAAAAATGCAACTCAGTAGCGCTTTCTGAAAAAAGGACCTATGTTTGTCTAAACCAATTCAAGATCAACTTCGTACTTAATCCAATAAATTATTAACTAACCTTTTTTACTATGAAAAAAATTCTTCTGTTGAGTCTCCTCCTTGGATGGATAATCCTTCCTCTGGCTGCTCAGAATAAAATCGAGTTCAAGGAATTTACCTTGGATAACGGGCTACATGTCATCATGCACCAGGACAATACCACGCCAATTGTGGTGACCTCCGTGTTGTACCACGTAGGCTCCAAAAATGAAAATCCAGAGCGCACAGGTTTTGCTCACTTTTTTGAGCACTTGATGTTTGAAGGTTCTGAAAACATTGACCGTGGTCAATACATGAACATCATTCAGAGCCGAGGCGGAACGCTCAATGCCTACACTTCCAACGACATCACCTACTACTACGAGTTGCTACCTTCCAATGAATTGGATCTAGCGCTGTATATGGAAAGTGAGCGCATGCTCCACTCCAAGGTGGATTTGACTGGGGTAGAGACCCAGCGTGAAGTAGTGAAGGAAGAGCGCAGACAGCGTTACGAAAACCAGCCTTACGGTACAATTCTTCCCGAAACACTCAAGAGAGCTTACACCACGCATCCGTACCAGTGGGCCCCGATTGGTTCTATGGACCACCTGAACGCTGCGACCATTGAAGAGTTCCAACAGTTCTACAAGGATTTTTATGTGCCAAACAATGCGACTCTAACTATCGCAGGTGACCTCGATTACGCCAAAACCGAAGCTATGGTACGCAAGTACTTCTCGGAAATTCCAAAAGGCACTAAACCTGTTTACCGTCCTAAAATCACCGAACCGAAGAAAACAGCTGAGGTTCGCGACATCATTTACGACAACATTCAGATTCCCGCTGTAATTCAGGCCTACAACTTGCCTGCAAGAAATCACCCAGACAGCTACGCCTTGTCCATGCTTTCTACCTACCTGACTGGTGGTAAATCTTCCTTGATGACCAAGGAGCTCGTGGACAAGCAGCAAAAAGCCTTAGTGGTAGCGGCTATTCCTCTTGAATTGGAAGACGGAGGCGTGTTCTTGATGTATGGCATTGCCAACATGGGCGTAGATCCAAAAGATCTAGAGACCGAAGTAGACAAATTGATCAAGCAAGTTCAAGATCAAGGCATCAGCGATGAGGAGTTTACCAAGTTGAAAAACATCATGGAAAACAACATTGTGAGTGGTAACTCCACCGTAGCGGGTATTGCTGAGAACTTGGCAGAAGCAAAGGTGATTTTTGGAAATACCAACTATGTCAACCAGGTGATGGAGGCTTATGCGAAGGTGACCAAAGCAGACATTCAGCGAGTAGCCAAAACCTACATGGACCTGACTGGACGCGTGGTATTGTACTATTTGCCGAAATCAGCCAAGCCAGTATCTGAATAATTCGTTGACTAAACGTATCGAAAAGACATGAAAAAATTTGCATTAGGAATACTAGTTATGCTACTGGCCACGGGGATCACCTTTGCCCAGGTAGATAGAAGTAAGTTGCCGGCTTCTGGCCCAGCTCCTGAAATCAAGATTGGGGAGGCGGAAACCTTCACACTTGCCAATGGATTGAAAGTGTTTGTGGTGAAAAACACCAAACTTCCTCGTGTGTCCTTCACCCTAGTGTTGGAGAGAGACCCGATCCTGGAAGGAGACAAGGCAGGACTCACCACCTTCATCGGGGAGATGATGATGGGCGGTACTAAAAATAGAACCAAAGATCAGCTGGATCAAGAAATTGATTTTATTGGAGCAAGCCTTAGCGCTTCTGCTACTTCAGTTTCTGCCTCTTCATTGAAGAAGCACCAAGGCAAGGTATTGGAATTGATGGCGGATGTGCTCTTCAATCCCGTATTCCCTCAGCCGGAATTGGATAAGTTGAAAAAGCAATCGCTTACAGGCCTAGCTACCACCAAGGACGATCCACAGGCGATTTCTTCGCGACTTTCTCGCGCGGTGCTCTATGGAAAAAACCACCCTTATGGTGAGTCTCAAACGGAGCAAACTACCAAAAACATCACCCTAGAAGATGTTAAAGCGTACTATGCTACCTATTTCAAACCAAATATTGCTTATTTGGCTATCGTAGGAGATATAGATAAGGCAGAGGCACAAAAGGTGGTGAACCAGTATTTTGGTACTTGGAAGATGGGGGTAGTACCTACCTTCACCTATCCTATGCCAGTACGCGCTGCCAAGCAGGCAGTAGCTCTTGTGGACCGCAGTTCTTCGGTGCAATCCGTGATCGACGTGACCCAGCCTGTAGCCATGAAAATTGGTGACACTGATTACATCTCCAGTAGATTGTTGAACCAGATTTTGGGTGGAGGTTCTGCCTCACGCTTGTTTATGAATCTTCGAGAAGACAAAGGCTTTACTTATGGTGCCTATTCTTCGATTGATGCAGATAAATTGGTTGGAACGATTTCAGCTTCCGCATCGGTACGTAGCGAAGTGACCGACTCTGCGGTATATGAGTTTGTGTATGAGATCAAAAATCTTGTGGACAAGGGTGTGACCCAAGAAGAATTAGACAAAGCCAAAGCAGAGCTTGCTGGTAGCTTTGGCCGCTCTCTAGAGCAGCCGGGTACCGTGGCCAACTTTGCCTTGAATACCGCACGCTACAACCTTCCTAAGGATTACTATGCGACGTATTTACAGAAGTTGAACTCCTACACCGTCGCAGACATCAATGCTACAGCTAAGCGATTGATTGAGCCGGACAAGTTTATCATCACTACTGTAGGGAATGGAGCTGAGATTAAAGAAAAGCTTGCTCAGTTTGGTGAAGTGGTCGAATACGACATCATGGGCGAACCAGCCAAGCAGCTGGTTGCTGATGCAGCCATGACGCCGGAAAAAGTGTTGGAAAACTACTTGACCGCAGTTGGAGGAGCAGACAAAGTTGCTGCCGTTAAATCTGCCAAGATCAGCATGGATGCCAACGTCATGGGTACCCCATTGACCATTGCTTTTGTGTACGATTCGCAAAATGGCCGTTATGGCCAGAAGCTTTCCATCGCAGGCAATGTGATGCAAAAGACGAGCTTAGCCAATGGCAAAGGATCTATGTCAGTACAGGGCAATACGATTGAAATGGCTCCTGCACAACTTGCAGAAGCGCAATTGAACTCGTATTTGTTCCCAGAAGCAGTGTACAAGCAAAACGGCTACACACTGACTTTGGACGGATTGAAGGATGTGGATGGCAAGCCGGCGTACAAGGTGATCATCACGGCAGCTTCGGGTGCCAAGCTAATCAACTACTATGCGCAGGATTCAGGATTGAAGATCAAGTACGAGAATCCAGCTTCTGGAGATACGTACTATGGAGATTACCAAGCTACAAATGGAGTATTGCTTCCGATGTCTTGGACCATCAAATCCCCACAGATTCCAGTACCATTGGAGGCCAAAGTGACTTCACTTGAGCTCAATGTTCCAATTACGGACGCGGATATCAATTAATTGAATTATCCGCAATTTTGCTGGGTGATTAGAAATGAAGTTTGAAAGTGGCGGATAATTGTTAACAGCTGACAGACCACGGTCCACAGCCCATTTGCTTGAACGTCAAACATCTTTTCTAGGTCTTCTGGTTAAAGAGCATATAAACAACTAATTAAAAAAGGAGGGTAGCGATACCCTCCTTTTTTAATGCATCCAATTGTATCTAAGTGGAGTACTTGGCCCTGCTTCCAGGCGCAGCTGGGGATAAAAAGTTTGGGCTTCTTTGGCAACCGAAAGATGAACTCGCCTTCCTTGTCGCTCCACCTCTAGTTCCCAATGCAGTGAATCAGGGAGGAGTTCAATAGTGAGTAAAAGATCGTTTGCCATCAAGTGCTTGTAGGCGATGCTTTCCGGGTGGATTTTTTGGATGACTTGTTGGGCATTTACTTGAATGCCCATTTGATCGAAAACCGAATTTTCCGTTTCCTCTCGTCGAATTAAAACCCCCAGTTCCTGAAGGCAATTTTCAAGCACTGGAAACAGGTCTTCTCTCCCGCGCACGAATGCATCAAAGAAGTGTCTGATTTTTTCAGGCTCAGCAGATTGGTTTGCAATTTCATTTTCAAAATCCTGGAGTTCGTATCCTTTAAACGGAAGGCCGAAATTTTCCCACATCCCGTTCATGACTTGTGCGAGGGAACTCCCTTCTTTTAGTAGTTGTACATCCAAGCAAAGGCAGATCAGCGCACCATGGCTGTAGATATTTACTTTTCGATCGGGAACTCCCAGCACATAGCCATCTAGCCAGAGGTCAATGGAGGATTCCTCGATGGACGCATTTTTCCAGCCATAGTGGGTAGCTTCCCGCTGGACGATTTTTTTCAAATGTCGGAGGTAGGTGGGTAAGTCATAGGCCCCTGACTTCAGTAAGTACAAGTCTCCAAAATAGGTGGTCACCCCTTCCAGCACCAAGCCTGCTTGGGTGTAGGTTTCCTTAGAAAAGTCGTAGGGCAGGAGTTCTTTTGGCCGGATACGGCAGACGTTCCAGGCATGGTAGAGTTCGTGGCAGCTGATACCCAGTAATTCTTCGAGTGCCTCTGCCTCTTGGAGGGAGGTAGCCGGGCCAAAGGTGATCACGGTGCCACGTCGGTGCTCTACGCCATGGTAGTGTGGGTAGGGCAGGAGCTGAAAGATAAACTGGTATTCAGGTTCAGGGAAGCTCCCAAAATCCTCCATCATCCGCCTAGTGAAGGCTTGGAGTTGATGGATAAAGGTGGTGCTGTCAAAATGAATGTCTCCATGAAACCAGGCGTGAAACTGAGTGGATCCGACCGTATAGGTTTCGCGGTGTAGCTTTTTTGCGGCCAAGACCGTCGCATCTGCCAGGATCTGGTAATTCTCCGCCATCCAAGTGGAGGCTTCCGTTTGGGTAAGTGTTACCGCGCGGTGGGGGTAGTCCTCTAAATCCAGTTGAACTGAAATCGGCTCGGTACTTCTTTCAAGGAGTTCAAAACAGCAGTTGACCAAGTTGACATAAACTTGCTGATCATCTACCCATGCGCTACCGGCATCCATTTTTCCTGCCCAGTATTCGTAGGTAATGTGAATGTGAGGTTCATCTGGGGCAAGGAGTTCCCAGCGATCCTTAGTGGTTTTTTTAAATGGAATAGATTCCCCTTTTGAATTTGAAGCAGTAAATCCACGTAAATTTTGGGCGTAATTGGCGATTTGATACCTTCCTGCTCTCCAAGCGGGGAGTTGGAGCTGAACTTTTTCGTTAGCTAGGCATGAAAAGCGAAGTTCAATTTGGAGAAATTGAGACGCAGGATTCGGGCAGGAGATGCGGTAGTGAATCATTTTTCTGGATAGAACTAAAACAAATGTAGGGCCTCGATTTGTATTTAAGAAAATGGTACTTATCTTTGCAATCCTTTTTGGGGGCAAACTCCAAGAGGAAAGTCAAGAAAGCAACTAGATTAAAGATATTCGATCATGAAAAGAACATTTCAGCCTTCTAACAGAAAGAGAAAAAATAAGCACGGATTCAGAGAAAGAATGGCGACTGCAAATGGCAGAAGGGTATTGAGAGCCAGAAGAGCAAAAGGCAGACGTAAATTGACTGTGTCTGACCAAAAGACATTGAAGAAGTAATTCTTTGAGTTGTTTTTCGTATGTTACCATACGAAAGCTTTCTTGCAATGAAGTATTCACTTCCGAAATCAGAGCGGCTTCACGCCGAAAAAAGCATAAAGGAACTTTTCGAAAAAGGTTCCTCTTTTTTTTTATACCCATTCAAGATTGTGTTTTGGGTTGGGGAGGGATTGGAAGAAAGTCCAAATCAGGTCCTTTTTTCAGTTTCCAAGAAGAAGATCAAAAAAGCGACGGGAAGAAATTACATCAAGCGCAGGTTGAAAGAAGCGTACCGATTGAATAAATCGCTGCTTCCTCCCGCTGGGCTTCTTTTGGGCTTTATTTTTGTTGGAGAGGCAGGTATGTCTTTTGCAGAGCTTGAGCCCAAGGTAAAGTTGGTGCTTCAAAAATTACCGAATGAATTGTCGAAAAATTTAGGGAAACATGATTCAAAAAATTAAGCGTCCGGTACTGATTTGGGTTTCTGCCCTACTCCTAGTGGGGGGTATAGTAGCTTTCCAAACCAAAAATGACCGCCTTTTTGCCATCGCGAAAAGCATTGACATTTTTGCTGCCCTAATTCGAGAGCTGGACACCTACTATGTGGATCAAATTGATCCCGAAAAGTTGTTGACGGTGGGCATTCAGGCCATGCTCGAAGAGTTGGATCCCTACACCGAATACATTCCTGAGGAAGAGTCGGACGACTTTCGAATGCTCACCACCGGTGAATATGCGGGAGTGGGAGCCTTGATTGGAAATAGAGGGGAAGGAAATATCGTGATCATGCCTTACACGGGCTTTCCTGCTCAAAATGCGGGAATGCGAATTGGGGACCTGCTATTGAAAGTGGACAGCATTGCTGTTCTGAAAAAAACGACATCAGAGGTTTCCGAATTGTTGAAAGGCCCGGCAAATACCGGCGTGACGGTGACTGTGAAGCGGGGAGAAGACACCTTGCAGTTTTCCTTGAACCGGAAGAAAATCAGCCTAAAGAATGTTCCTTTTTATGGAAAATTGGATGAGCAGACAGGCTACATCAAACTCTCCGATTTTACAACCAATGCCTCTGCGGAGGTTCGAAATGCCTTGGTGAGTTTGAAAGCACAGGGGGCAACCCAGCTTGTCTTGGACTTGAGAGATAATCCAGGTGGACTGATCAATGAGGCGGTAGAAATCGTCAACCTATTTGTTCCGAAAGGAAAAGAGGTCGTGAAGACGATCGGAAAATTGCAGCAGGTCAATTACACCTATAAAACGAACAAGACACCAGTTGATACCAAAATTGGGATCATTGTGTTGATCAACGACCGCAGTGCTTCTGCGGCCGAAATTGTGGCGGGTGCACTACAAGATTACGATCGGGCTGTATTGCTGGGGCAGAAGTCCTTTGGCAAAGGCTTGGTTCAAACTACCTTACCCTTAAGTTTCAATGCCCAAATAAAAGTAACTACTGCCAAGTACTACATTCCAAGTGGGCGCTGTATTCAGGCCATTGATTATGCCAAATCGCGGGAAGACGGTTCCGCTGGAACTGTTCCAGATTCGTTGAGAAAGGCCTTCAAAACCGCCAATGGGAGGGTTGTCTTGGATGGAGCGGGCATAGAGCCGGATGAAAAGGTAACCGAAAAATCCTATGCGCCGATTTCCTACACCTTGGTAGCGGGCAACCATGTGTTTGATTATGCAACCACGTATTTTTACAAGCACCAGACTTTAGCGAGTCCAAGTGCCTTCCAGGTGACGGAGGAAGTATATGCGGATTTCAAAAAGTTTTTGGTGGGTAAGGAGTACGATTACACCACCTATACTGAGAAGTCTGTTCAGGACATGGAGAAATATTTGGCAAAGGAGTCCTATTTTGACGAAGTAAAAGAGCAGTTGGAACAAATTAAATCCAAGGTCAATCACAGTAAAGAAAATGACTTGGATACGCATCAAAAAGAGATTAAAAAGATCCTTGGCGAAGAAATTGTGTCGCGCTATTATTTCCAAGAGGGGATGATTGAGGCAAGTCTCCAGGGAGATCCGGTGATTCAATTGGCGAAGGAGTATTTTGCTACGCCTGCAAAAATGGCCAAGGCATTGTCGGGACCAGGTAAGTAATTATGGCTCGGATACTTTCTATTGAGACTTCTACATCCATTTGTTCGGTAGCAATACATGAGCGGGGGGAGTTGCTTGCTGTAGCAGAAATCAAGGAGCCGGGGGCACATGCAGAAAAATTGTTGGACTTGGTAGACGCAGCGATGAAGCAGGCGGAGTTGCGTATGTCTGACCTTGATGCAGTTGCCGTTTCCCAGGGGCCTGGTTCGTATACTGGGCTACGAATTGGAGTTTCTACTGCCAAAGGAATCGCGTATGGCTTGGAGATCCCTTTGATTGGGATCAATACCTTGCAAGCCATGGCCGGTAGCCAGAGGATAGTACCTGGGGAGTTTGTGGTGGCGGTTTTGGATGCGCGAAGAAAGGAAGTGTATACGCAAACCTTTGGGGATGCTCTTCAAGAAATCACTTCGATAGAGGCGCTGGTTTTAGAGGAAGGAGTCTTCGCTTCCGTCTTGGAAAAAGGGAAGGTGTATTTTGTTGGGGATGGCGTAGAAAAGGTCCAGGAGGAAGTTCAGCATTTAAATGCGCTGTTTATAGCCGATTGGGCGAGTTCCCTTTCTGCAAAAAATATGGGTCAGTTGGCTTTTGAAAAATTTGCCCGCCAGGAATGGGAGGATCTCGCCTATTTTGTACCCAACTACTTAAAGGAGTTTAAGGCATTGCAATCCACCAAGAATCCATTGTTAAAGTTATGACAGAGTTGATCAATCGAGTTGCTGCCAGCTCAATCGTATCCTTGAATATGGAGGAGTTTTATCCGCAGGAGGAGCGGATCTTATTTGATCTAGCGGCTTATTTAGAGAAGGGCCTGGTACTTCGGGAAAAGGAGTTTCGTGCAGCGCTGAAAGCTAAGGATTGGCAAGGGGTCGAGGGCAAGTGGGTGGCAGTGAGCTGTAGTGCCGATGCGATTGTGCCTACTTGGGCATTTATGTTGGTATGTACCTATTTGGAGGGAAAGGCAAGAGGGTATTGTGTGGGAGATTTGGGTGCTTTGGAGCAGTATATTGTGGAGGAGACGCTGTCTAAGCTTCCGTTGGAATCCTTTAAAGACCGGTCGGTGGTGGTGAAAGGATGCAGCAAGGTGGCCATTCCGCTTTTCGCCTATGGGCGTTTGGTGTCCTTACTTCAGCGAGAGGCAAAGAGCCTGCTATTTGGTGAGCCTTGTAGTACGGTGCCATTATTTAAAAAAGCAAAGCCCTGATTTTTAGCAGATAAATTCCAGTTGGGCGGAGAATTGTAATTTTTGTTGTTAAAATTCTTGCGTAATCTAGATGGGTACGCTATGTTTGCACTCCCGTTCAAGAAGACGTCTTGTGGCAAGGGAAATTTTAAGTGTTGATATCGTGATTTTTATAACTTTTTTCAAGACTCTGTTTTGTAAAGAAGAAACTAAATACGATCTTTGCACTCGCATTTGGGACTAGGGTCTCGCTATTTTCCAAAAATGTTGGAAAAAAAGTTCTTTGAAGTGATGTAAGGCAAAAAAGATTAACCTGAGAATGGGGTGGTTCATGAGTATGATTTACTTATGGACTGACTTATAAAATAGACAACATACAATGGAGAGTTTGATCCTGGCTCAG
>JBIIGH010000180.1:0-5307 GCA_044236565.1 Algoriphagus sp.
CAAATCCATATCCCCAATCCACTCCCAGTAGACCGAAGGCAGGCATGAAAATCCTAGCGCCCACACCGGCCGACTTTTTAAGGTCGTAAGGGTTGAAATCCTTGTAATCTCCCCAGTTGTTGCCTGCTTCTGCAAAAGTAAGTAAGAAGATGGTTGCAGAAGGGTTAGGTGATACTAGGAATCGAAGTTCCATCACATATTTATTGTATACCACTCCTCCGTAAGGATCAGGATCAGCAGTGCCTCGTGTATTTCGACCAGGCGTGATGGTTTGATTTTCATATCCTCTCAAACCTACAATCTCCTGACCGAGGGCGAAGTTGTTAAAGTTCATGCCATCTCCACCCATCACAAAACGCTCCAAAGGAATGATGCCAATCTTGTTGCCATAGGAACCTAGGAAGCCCATGTGTGCACGTGCGCTTCCGACAAACTTGGACGACCCAAAGAGTGGGGTGTAGAAGGAGGCGTCAAACATCCACTTGTGGTATTCGAGCCATTTGTATTTTTCCTGATCTCCAGACTCCTCGTTCAATGACCTGTTCAGAGAGGCATAAGGTGGAGTCAAATTCATGGACAGGATGATGTTGGACCCTTGTCGTGGGTAGATGGTATTGTCTACGTTATTTCTAGCCACAGTGGTGTTCAAAATCACACTTTTCGAATTTCCAGTAGGGTAGCTCAATCCAAAGGAGGTTCCAAATTGGTTGAATTCGTAATTCTGGAACTGTAGGGAGTTACTGATACTGAAGTAATCATCCGGCCAGGTGATTCGTTTGGAAAGGCCTAGTGTCACCCCTGTGATTTTGAAGAATCCTAGATCTCCACCATTTGGGTTTTGGCTGAAGAAGTCCACCTGTCGTTGTACAGAATGGTTGAAAGCAAAGCTTAAGGAATTTGGCTTTTTGCCACCAAACCAAGGCTCACTCAAGGAGAGCGAGTAGTTTTGGAACGCCTGCCCATTGGCTTGTACACGGACAGATAGCTTTTGTCCATCGCCTACTGGGAGGGGATCCCACTTCTTAAAGTCACCAATATTTTTGATGGAGAAGTTGTTGAACACCAAGCCTACGGTGCCCACAAATCCAAAGAATCCACCCCAGCCACCGGATAGTTCAATCTGATCGTTTGGTCGTTCAACCAACTCGAAAGTAATGTCTACGGTCGCGCTCTCAAAGTTGGGGCGAAGGTCTGGATTGATTTTTTCGGGGTCAAAGTATCCGAGGGTAGAAAGTTCACGGATGGTACGTACCAATAAGCTTCGGTTAAATTTTTGTCCAGGGAGAATTCGGATCTCACGCATGACCACATGGTCGGAGGTTCGGTCGTTGCCCTTGATCCCTACACTGTTTACGGTGACTTGAGGCCCTTCAAAAATTCGCATTTCCAGGTCAATCGAGTCTCCGGTTACATTTATTTCTACTGGATCAATGTTAAAAAACAGGTACCCATTGTCTTGGTACAAGGAGCTGACGTCATCCCCTTTTTGAGGATCGTAGTTGAGACGCTTGTCTAAAGTTTCTTTATCGTACACATCCCCCTTTTTGATGCCCAATTTGGCAAGTAGTACCTCATCTTCGTGGATGTAGTTGCCCGTAAAGGTGATGTTGCGGTAGAAGTATTTTTTGCCTTCAACTAGGGAGATGTCAATGTTGATTTTGTCTTCGCTGAATTTGTAGATGGAATCCTCTAGGATCTTGGCATCACGAAATCCTTTGCTGTTGTAGAAGGAGATTGCTTTTTCCTTGTCGCTTCTGTATTCTTTTGGGTTGTATTTGGATCCATTAAAGAAATTGAGCTTAAAATTTTTGTTGATGTAGGAGTTCGCCTGCTCTGAGGTCACCACCTGACTGGAAAGGAGGGATCGGGTAAGGCTTTTTCCATCTGCATCCAGCAAGCGGCTGTAGACATCCTTAAAGATGGATACACGGGCGTGCTCCTTGGTTTTCTTTAACTTCCCTTTCAGCGCACGATCGCTGATTTCATCGTTTCCGTAAAAAGCAATCTCATTGATTTTCACCTTGGATTTAGGATCGATATCAAAGCGTAGCTTTACGCTATTGGGAAGGGTGGTGTCGCGATCTTGGATGATCTTTACCTCTGTGTTGAGGAATCCTTTGTCGAGGTAATATTTTTCAATATTTCGTTTGGCTGTGTTGAGTACGTCGTCTCGAACTACTCGGCCTCTAATATTGACTTTATCGCGTAATTCACCTTCTTGGGTTTTATTGATGCCTTCAAATTCCACGCGGGAGAAGCGGGGTCTTTCGGTCAGGTCAAGGAGCAAGTAAATGTCCTCTCCTTCAATCTTGGTAACCAAAATTTTGACATCCCCGATGATGCCTTGACCCCAAAGTTTTTTGAGGGCACTTGAAATTGCATCGCCCGGCACATCGATCCGATCGTCTACTTTCAAGCCCGATAGGGAAATGATGGCCACTTCATCTAGCGTAGAAAGTCCGACTGCCTTAATCTCAGCGATTCTAAATTTTTGAGGCTTTGCATAGTTCAATTCCAGGATGTTGACTGGTCTAGAAGAGGCATAGCGACTTTGGCCCAAACGGATTTGCGCCATAGAACTTGCCGACCAAATCAAACAAAACAGAATGAGTATACTTCTTTTCATTAATACTTAGGGTTTAACTTGCTCACCGGTTTTTCCAAACCTTCTTTCTCTCTTTTGGTAATCTTCAATCGCGGCAAACAGGTGTTCTTTTCTAAAATCAGGCCACAACACCTCTGTAAAATACAATTCGGTGTAAGCCAGTTGCCAGAGCAAGAAATTACTAATTCTAAACTCACCACTCGTACGAATCATCAGTTCTGGATCTGGGATTCCTGCGGTATCTAAATGATCCGCTAGGGTGGCTTGGGTAATTTCCTCTGGGCGTATTTTGCCTTCAGAGACTTTTTGAGCAATGCGTTTGGCCGCCTCAGTCAGTTCCCATTGTCCACTGTAGCTCAAAGCAAAGTGTACAGTTAGCCCTGTATTGGTTGAGGTTTGGTGCACGGCCTCGACCAATTTTTCGTAGGTAGAGGTAGGTAAGCTTTTTATGTCTCCGATTGTGTTCAATCGGACGTTATTTTTCATCACTCGGGGCATTTCAGATACAATGGTCTCTACGAGCAATTGCATCAGCGCTTGAATCTCATCTTGGGGTCGAGACCAATTCTCGGTAGAGAAGGAGAATAAAGTCAGGTGTTGAATTCCTATTTCCCCGGCTCCCTCAATCGCATCCCGTACTGCCTGGATTGCATTACGATGACCAAATATTCGCTTGGCCCCCTGCTTTTTGGCCCAGCGTCCGTTCCCATCCATGATGATGGCAATGTGCTTTGGTAAGTTGTTTCGGTCTATATTTTCCTTCATTTCAGCGGCTGGAATACCTACTTTTTTGGAGGTACAAAAATGGGATTTCTTTTTCAATAAATATTCCCTCTGCCCAATTAATTAATAGGTGTAGCACCTGGCTTTGGTGAGGGTATAACTGACAGTAACCCCAAGAAAATAGTACCAATCCTTGGTATTGGGATTTCCAAAATTCAGGCTTTGAGGAAGCGCTTTGGTATCTGGACCAATAGGAGTCTCGTACCGAGGCAGCGCAGGAAGCGGGCTACTCAATTGATCCAATTCATCTGAGGTGGTTGGGCGAAAGCCAAGTTCCATTCCTAAGGTGAGCTGGTTCGTGAGTAGAAACTTAACCCCTCCACCAAATGGGATGACCACGGTTCTAGTTTTGTAATTTTCTACAGGGGCTCCAGCATGCATGCGGCCTTCTGCATTTACAAAAGCGTAGCCCATCCCAAAGAAAGCATAGGGCGAAAATCGAAACTCACTCTTGTGGTTGACATAATCGAGGAAGTTGAACTCCATGATTGCAGAGAGTTCGGTGATGCGACCTGTAAAATGTCCCTGACGAAGTGAGGCCATTGCATCAATCGGACGGATGCTATCTGCCGCCATGATCTCCGCAAGATTGACTCCTACTTTTAAGCTCCAAACATTGTCAAAATTTCTCTTGCCAAATAACGTTCCTTGAAGGCCTGATTGGCCAGCATCAATTTTTCGAAGCAAATCCCCTGAATAGACTGCAGTACCTAGACCGCCGCCTACCTCATAGCTTTGTGCAAGAAGTATTGCAACTGGGCTACATACTAGGAAACAACCTAGTACCAAGAATCTTAAAATCTTAAAATTGATCTTTTTCAAGACGATGCAAGTTATAAACTACCTAACGCTAAAAAAACGAGGTCTGGTATTTAGGGGGTTAATAATTGTTAAGCTTGTAAAGGCATACCAATCAATTTCTTAGGTCCAAACCCCAATTCAATTTTTGGCGTAAGGTGTCAAAGAAATGATAGCTTGGCAATTTCACCAATTTAGCGGAGAATGCTTCCTTTTTTACGCTTAATTTCACCTCGGAGGCAATTGAGGTGGACCTAGAGTCCAAAGAAATCATAAACTTATCCGTACGGCCTTCTATCTCAAAGCTAATCTCCGCCTCGTCAGACACGATGATCGGACGAACATTCAGGTTGTGTGGACTTACGGGTGTAATTACAAAATTTTTGGCACCAGGGGTGATTAAGGGTCCGCCGCAACTTAAGGAATAGCCAGTGGAACCTGTCGGGGTAGCTACAATTAAACCATCTGCCCAATAAGAATTGAGGTACTTGCCATCGATAAAGGTATGTACCGTGATCATGGAAGAGGTATCCTTTTTATGGATGGTAAACTCGTTTAGAGCAAAATTGGCACCATGGAAAAGCTTTTTGGAGCTGCTCAAGGAGAGCAGGACCCTGGATTCAATCTGGTAATTGCCCTTGGCTAATTCTTCAATCGCCTCCCCGATTTTATCGGTAGCCACATTTGCTAAAAATCCTAATCTGCCGGTATTCAGTCCTAGGATCGGGATTTCTTTTTTGCCTACTACACAAACCGAGTCCAAAAGGGTTCCGTCGCCTCCAATGGATAGCAAAAAATCTAGCCCATCGAAGTCTTCTGGACGCTGGAGGATTTGATAGGCAGGGGAGGATGGGCTGAGCTGCCGTAGCTGCTGATCCAAAATTGGGGTCAAGCAGATTGACACCCCTAGTGATTGCAGTTTTTCAAAAAGACCCCAAAGAATGGGTAAAAATTCTGCCTTTAAGGATAATCCATGGATTGCAACCCTCATTTCTAAATGTCTAAAAACCGCAACAAATTACCAATGCGTTCCTCATCTGAGCTCTGCCCAACTTCCTCTTGGGCGAAGTCTTTGACCTGGTATCCAAATCGGAGTAAGGTGGCCTTTACATGGCGTGTAT
>JBIIGH010000181.1:0-5232 GCA_044236565.1 Algoriphagus sp.
ACCCATGTGCGTTGCCCGCATTATTTATCAGGACATCAATCGAAGCCCATTCTGAAGGGAGGTTAGTCAACAAACGCTCCACTTCGGCTCGATCGCGCACATCGAATAGCAGGGGTAAAAATCGAATCCCCTCAGGAAGCGCTAACCTCAGTTCCTCCAAGCGCTCGCTCCTCCTACCGGTAGCGATCAAGTCATAGCCCATCTTGGCTAGGGTCAAGGCACATGCCCAACCAATTCCAGAGGTTGCGCCTGTTACCAAGGCAATTTTATTTTTCATGTGTACAAGATACTAGGAATGGGAAAACTTGTTGACCTCAGCTGCTGAAAAATTCAATGGGATTATCACGATGTCAACAGTTGACGGACCACAGTCAACAGCAAATTGAATTTGTAGAAACAAAGCGTACTATAATCAGGATTAACTGTGGACCGTTGACCGTTAGCGATGGTCAATTTTCAACAATTGACAGTTCACCGCCGACAGCCGTGGCATTTTGTGAATAGGTTCAGAATCCATACTTCGTACTTTGTACCTAGTACTTGGTACAATTTACTGTGGTCTGGTGACTTAATTTTGTCAGCCGTAAATCAACTTCTCCACAAATAGGGAAAAAGAAGATAGGAAGTGGTTGCAACCAAAACATTGATTGCCAAGAGGCTGAGGAGCTTGTCGCTACTGACGCTCCAATCTAAACCATCTAGCGCATTTTTGGAGATTCGAATCGCCATCAGCAGGATGGGGATGATTACAGGAAAACTTAAAATTGCCATCAGCGTGGCATTGTTGCCTGCTTTGGAAGCAATGCCAGAGACCATGGTGAGGCTGGCTGAAAATCCCATTGCACCAAGCACAAGGTTCAAAAGGAACAATCCCTGGTCTTGAACTGGGTTGCCCAACACCACCGAAAACACCCCATAACCCAGGAGCGCCAAAATCAGGGTAAGGCCAGTATTGTAAAAAATTTTGGAAAGGATGATGGATTCTGGGGAAGCGATCATGTAGTAATACAATTGCCTTCCCTGCTGCTCTTGTACAAAACTTTTGGCTACTGCATTGACCGAAGAAAAAAGTAAAATGATCCAAAAAAGGGCATTCCAAGTAGGAATAGAAAGGTTTCCCATCTTGGCTCCTACGCTGAGATAGGTAATAAATACAGCGGACACCACATAAAGCAAGATCCCGTTGAGGGCATATTTTTGCCTCCACTCCAGCGTAATCTCTTTACGAATAAGGACCGAAATTTCCTTCCACATGCCACAAAGGTAGCAAAATCCTTTTCAAGCGTCGAACCTGCCAAAATTGAAAATAAGGGAATAGGGTTTACTCCTACCACGAATGGCTAGATTCCCGCTACAGGAGCGGGGAGCCCGACAAAAAGACTACCTTTGTCGCATGTCCACTCGCGTCAAAAACCAGGAGGAAATCCTCGCCAAACTCGGCATCACCCAGCTCAATCCCATGCAGCTTGCCGCGCAAGAGGCGCTTGGAAAGTCGGCCCACCTGATCCTCTTATCGCCTACCGGCACAGGAAAGACCTTGGCTTTTCTGCTGCCCCTACTTTTGCAACTCGATCCCACCTGTGAGGAGGTTCAACTTTTAATTTTGGTTCCTTCCCGGGAGCTTGCCATTCAGATCGAACAAGTCGTTCGACAGATGGGAACAGGATTCAAGGTCAATGCCGTCTACGGTGGCCGCGCGGGGTCAAAGGACAGAATGGAAATCAAACACCGTCCAGCAGTCCTTGTGGGCACGCCTGGACGAGTAGCAGACCACCTGCGCAGGGAAGCCTTTGACACTGCCTTTATCCAATACCTAGTCTTGGATGAATTTGACAAATCCCTGGAAATCGGCTTTGAAGGAGAGATGCGAGACATCCTCCACGCACTTCCAGATGTTGGTAGAAAAATTCTTACCTCAGCCACCCAAGGTGTTGAAATTCCACGTTTCGTGGGACTCAAATCTCCTCAAGTACTGGATTTTCTAGAAGATAAAATCTCCCAGCTCCATGTCAAAAAGATCGTTTCCCCTACCAAGGACAAACTCGAAACACTCGGACAGTTGCTGGGTCAACTGGGATCTAAAAATGGGATCATCTTTTGCAATTTCAAGGATTCCATCCAACGCGTGAGTGATTACTTAAGTAACCACGACATTTCACACGGCGTTTTTTCTGGAGGGATGGAGCAGATCGATCGGGAAAGATCCCTAATCAAATTTAGAAACGGCACCTATCCGCTGCTTCTTGCTACGGACTTGGCTGCACGAGGCATCGATGTGCCCGAGCTGGACTTCATCATCCATTACCACCTTCCCCTCCGTGCAGAGGAGTTTATCCACCGCAATGGCCGTACGGCTCGCATGAACAGCGAAGGAACGGCCTATATCCTCCAGTACGAGAAAGAACCTTTGCCCGATTTTGTAGGAAGGCCTGCACTTGAAAAATTGCGACCATCCACCCTACCAGCCCCCTCGGCTTGGAGCACTTTGTTGATCTCAGGTGGGAGAAAGGATAAGATTTCCAAGGGCGATATCGCGGGCTTCTTTTTGAAACAAGGAGGAATCCAATCCGATGCCCTTGGAGCCATTGAGCTCAAGACCGATTGCGCATTTGTGGCTGTAAAGTCAGTCATTTTGGAGCAGTTGCTCTCCAAAGTCAACAACCAAAAACTGAAGGAGAAAAAGGTAAGAATAAGCTTGATTTAATTGATTTTCAGAAAATTGAATGCGCCAATTGAATTAATTTTTTGCCGTCGAATTTGCGTCAATTGAAAAATCTTTCCTTTTTAGATTTCAATTTCACCCAAATGGCCTTCACAAAATCACTTTTTGTTGCATTCTGCCTTTTTGTCTTATCCTGTAGCCAAAAAGCCAGCGAAATCGACTACACCGATTGGTCGCACTATGGCGGGCCTGAAGATGGTTCGAGGTATTCGGCATTGACTCAAATCAACAAAGAAAACGTAGCCCAACTCGAAGTAGCATGGACTTACCACACTGGTGATGCCACAGAGCGAAGCCAGATCCAATGCCAGCCCATTCTCGTCGGTGACCTACTGTATGGCACCACACCCAAGCTGAATGTTTTTGCACTCAATGCGGCCACAGGAGAAGAAGTCTGGCGTTTTGATCCGTTTACCCTATTGGGAGGGGAAAACTCCTGGGCAGGCACCAACCGTGGGGTAAGCTACTGGGAAGAGGGGAAGGATAAGCGGATTTTATTTACGGCCGGCAACTGGTTGATGGCAGTAAATGCCCTAACAGGAGCGCCAATCTTGACATTCGGAGATCAAGGAAAAGTAGATCTTCGAAAAGATCTGGACACCGACTTGGAAGATTTTCTGATCGTCTCCAATTCTCCAGGAGTGGTATTTGAAGACAAATTGATTCTGGGGATGCGCCTTTCCGAAGGACTGGATGCGGCTCCAGGACATGTCCGGGCTTACAATGTAAAAACCGGGAAGCGGGAATGGATTTTCCATACCATTCCCCAAGCCGGAGAGCCTGGGTACGAAACCTGGGATCCGAAACACATCCGGAATATGGGCGGGGCCAACAACTGGGCGGGAATGACCTTGGATTATGGTAGGGCGATTGTTTTTGTTCCCACGGGATCGGCTACCTATGATTTTTGGGGAGGCTACCGAAACGGCGACAACCTGTATGCGAACTCTCTTCTTGCTCTTGATGCCCGAACTGGAAAGCGAATCTGGCATTTTCAGGCTGTTCACCATGATGTATGGGATCGAGACTTTCCTGCCAATCCTAATTTGATTCGCATTCAAAAAGACGGCAAATGGATCGATGCTGTGGCGCAAATATCCAAACAAGGATATACCTACGTTTTTGATCGGGAAACAGGAAAACCCATCTGGCCGATCGTTGAAACTCCCGTCACCCAATCCCAAATGCCAGGAGAGGTAAGTTCGAAAACCCAGCCCATCCCCTCCTTGCCAGAACCGTTTATGAACCTGGTTTTTGCCGAAAAAAGCATCCTAAATCTGAAGCCTGAATGGGAAAAAGACATTCGTGACCAGCTTTCAAATGCCATTTTTGGAGATACCTGGGCACCTCCACACCCGGAAAAGTCGCTCGTGCTTTTTCCAGGCATGGATGGAGGCGGTGAATGGGGTGGCGCTTCCTTTGATCCGGAATCCCAAACCCTTTATGTCAATGCCAACCAAATTCCTTGGCTCATTGAGATGACTCCAAATGCCAACTTTAGCGGGGTGGGTCCATTCATTTATACCAATTACTGTGGGAATTGTCATGGTTTGGATCGAAAGGGAAATCCTCCGGCTGTTCCAAGTTTGATTGGTCTCGAAGAAAAATATGATGCCAATTCATTGAGTCTCTTGCTTCAAAAAGGACGAGGGGCGATGCCTTCATTCTCCCATATTTCAGCAGAGGAACGAGGAATTTTAGTGGATTACCTATTCGGTAAGGCCGATGAAGAAAACAAAAAAGAACTGGAAACCGAAAGCTCCAAACTTTACCCGCGCTACTACATGAAGGGATACAAGCGGCTCCTCACCAAAGAGGGAATCTATGGTTCCAACCCTCCCTGGGGCCTATTGACTGCCATCGATATGAAAACGGGCTTGAAAAAGTGGCAAATCCCGCTTGGATCTGTGGATTCGCTAAAGGCGATGGGAATCGAAAATACTGGCATCGAAAATTACGGAGGACCGGTGGTCACTGCCGGCGGCCTCCTCTTTATCGCTGCCACGAAGGATGAGAAAATCCGGGCTTTTGATAAAGAAACTGGCAAACTCCTTTGGGAAGCGAAGCTGCCAGCAGCAGGGCATGCCACCCCAGCGGTCTATGAAAGAAATGGAAAGCAATACCTTGTCATTGCCTGCGGTGGTGGGAAGGGCACCAAAAGCGGGGATGCCTATGTAGCTTTTGCCTTACCGGATTAATCTTTGGATGTTAAGTTGATGCCCAGCTAGGGGTAACAAAAATGAATCCCTCGGTTTTAGCCGAGGGATTCATTTTTTGGATTAGTGATGGACTACCTAGCTGGAATCCGGATTCAAAACATCAAAACGCTCTTTCGTCCAAGTGATCCCCCAACTTCAATCGAGGCACTCCTTTTTCCATCCAAGCTGGAGCTGGTAGTCCTTTGAGGTGGTGGTCAAAGAATTCCATCATCCGCACGCTGTAATCCTTACGGTTTTCCAGTTTGCCTAGTCCATGGTTTTCTCCGAGGTACTGCACTAGGATTACTGGTT
>JBIIGH010000182.1:0-5206 GCA_044236565.1 Algoriphagus sp.
CATTTGCCTCCATAAATGGCATAGCCGAGCCATCGAGAATTAAGAGCGGAGTACCGGTTTTCTCCCCGTAGGTGTAATTTCTGAATTTTAAGGAATTCAGATTAAAACCCAAACGCCCCAAGATTTGTCCCATAGTTTCTTTCTCAAGCACCTCCCCGCTTACTTGCTGGGTAGGCGTCCCATACCGATCATTCGAACCTCCCTGTGTTTCCTGTATCTTTTCCTCTTTCACAAACTCTTCGAGCAGTATGTAATCACCCGATTTATCCAATTGTGGAATTTCGGTACGAATGGGTTCCAGGATATAGGAATTCTTCGGGAAGGTTGCAGCAAAATCAGGTTTGATGAGAGGCTGCAGTTCTACCGTTCCAAATGCCTTCATTTTTGAATCCAATGCAGCAATAGCAATTTGGGCAGTATCCTTAAATACTAAGCCAGTAGCCCAAAAATTACCCAATGAATCAGTCATCACTTGTCCATAGTCCTCCAAATCTCCCCGCACAACCGTGATCGGATTGATTGCAGGACGACGCTTGTTATCTGCCGTAAATTTTCCTTGAATGGAAATCCCATATTCAATAGGGAAATTAAGTGGTGCGTTGAAATCATCTGGAAGCTTAATATCCAACCAATTCAACCCCTCTTCCAGAGAAATACTTGGCTGAAGTATTGAAACCGCTTCCGCATCCGTGATTGCTAACAAAAATTCTCCTGCAATTGGATTTTGAAACTCATCCAAAAACTCCAGCTTCAAATCCATCACTCGGTAATTCATCGAATCACTGAATGAAACCACTGGATTTACGGTGATTTCTCCTTGCAAAGACACTCCATCAACTCCAACTCCTTTGGGTTGAAAGCCCGATTCCATCACAAGAAACGGTGCCAAAAACTGATCTAGCGTTCCAAAATTCTGATTCCAATGGGTATAGGCGCGTAGTGCGTAATCACCCGGAGGAAAATCCGCAGCTAAATCCAGTCCGCCTGAAATTTTACCTTGTTTGATCGGAAACGTCGCCGATTGAACGATTTCAGCAGCTGGATTGATTATATCCACATACAACACTCGACTGAGGGAATCGGCTACATTCTGGTCTTGATAGAGCATCTTCCCTCCCATCCAAACCGTTTCACCAGGATAGAAATAGGGTTTGTTGGTGGTCAACCAAGCTTTCTCACGAAGTTTATTGAATCGGATAGCAGGGCTCTCCAAAACCTCCTCAGCGATCTGTTCAGCAACAAATTTTCGATTGGGTTCAAAGTCCAAAGGAAGAATCCGAGCCATCCGCTGACGACTCATGTAACCCGAAAGCACCAATTGAGTGGGGTTAATCAAGGTACCCTTTTTGTCTACATCGTAGTAGCCCTCAGGCGCTTGAATCCAACTGATGGCATGGTACACATTGGTGTAGTAGTCGTTCCGCCAAGGTTTGTCTAGGTGATGGATCTCCAGCCTTTCCGGGAGATAAATTCGGTAATTTCCATTTCCTAATGGCTTGCGGAAAATAGAATCCAAAGAGATAGGATAAATTGACTCCTCTAATTCTTCGTTAAAATCATTGGTCCTAACTCGACCTAGCTGCTCAGGAGGGGTTCGAAAGACCCTAAAATGGAGCGAGTCTGAGGAGTTGAGTAAAAGTGAATAATTAAAATGCCTCAAGGAACTCTGGTAATTACCTTCCCTACTGTCTTCCCAATCCTTCATCTGAGCAGGATCTGAGGAGGTAGTAGGTAAATAAAAAACTTGCCCGTAAAACATGGATCCATTACGCACCAACCTAAAATCTTGGAGGTAGTAATCGATCTTGTAACCCAAAGCCGCATTGGTGATTTTCAAAGGTTGACCTGCAGTAGCCTGAAGGTAATTCGGCCCTTTTTTAGGTTTGATATTTTCAAACTCCAATACCCATGGGTTTTCGATCTTGACTTGCTTTAGATAGGGATCATCGGGTAATGCCAAAAATACCTCTTCAAAACGACGAAACTCTCGATCCCAGGACTTGTCACGCTTGGCTTTGAGTTCGATCTCAGAGAGGTTGGACTCATTGAATGCCAAATCAAAATCGACTTGGACTTCCCCTTTTTTTCGGAATGAAATCGCCTTGACTTCCGTTACGTACCCTACAAAGCTGGCTACCAATTCGATGTCTGTAGAAAACTCACCGCTTATTCGAAATCGTCCAGCTGCATCTGTAGCAGAACCTATGGTAGTGTTGTTAACAAAAACATTGGCAAAAGGCAGAGGAAGGCCGGAACCCTTTTCTCGCACTGTCCCCGTGATTGTCTGTGAGAAACAAGACAAATGAAGCCCTAGAACAAAGAAAAAAGCTGGAAAATAGCGCATAAATTCAATGGCTAATGCATTCGAAATCCTCCTGATTTATCAAGTGGAAACTCTTAATTCGCGTCAATTAAGCGCATATCTTTTAGAAAAGAAAAGAAAAAAAGGAGGATTGGTAAAAAAATAAACAGGGTTGAAAACCTATTCATTCAATCGCCTATTCACTTCCCTTACCTGCATACATGTCGTACTTCAATAAGCGGCAGTCGATCGTTCCATTCCAAAACTCAATGCGTCGACTTGCTTTTAGGCCTACTTTTTTGGCCAAATCCATGTTGCCTGTAAAGATATAGCCTCGGTAGCCCGCACATTTTTGCTTCATAAAGTCACCCATACGCTTGTAGGTTTCCTCTAGCTCTCCCAACTCCCCAAGACGCTCTCCGTATTCGGGGTTGAACATAATCACTCCTCGCGGTTTCTCAGGAATTTCCGTTTCTGCAAAATCTCCAGTTTGAAAAGTAATGATATGATCTACACCTGCAAAGGCTGCATTTTCTTGAGCAAAAGAAATGGCCTGCAAGGAAATATCAGAAGCAATGATCCGGACTCCTGGGTCGTGGATGATTTTATTTTCTAACTTTTTCTTTTTGGCAAGGAAAGAGTCAGGGGTATAGCCTAAAATATGCTGAAAAGCATAGTCCTCGCGGTACAAACCCGGATAGCGTTTGGAGGCAATGAGTGCTGCTTCAATCGCCAAGGTACCGGATCCACACATGGGATTGATAAAGGGAACACGCGTGTTCCACTCGGTAGCAAAAATCGTGGCTGCTGCCAAAGCCTCCATCATGGGAGCCTTTCCTGGGATTTTGCGGTAGCCATGCTTGGCCAAGGTTTCTCCTGAAGTATTCAAATAGACAATGGCTTGCGTTTCTTTCCAATACACTTGAATTACCAATCCCGAGAAGTCAGATCCTGAGTCAGGTCTCCTCCCCTTCAACTCTCGGAAACGATCGACAATGGCATCTTTTACCTTCACATTCACGATCAATGGCGTGGTGATGGACTCGTTTTCGGCAACCGAGTTAACCGAAAAGTACCCATCTACATCCAAATAATCCTCCCAAGGGATGGCCTTGAAGCGTCGGTAGATATCGTCAGCATTTCTTAGGTAGAAGGATTTGATTTCGTAGAGCACGTGAGAGGCAGTGCGCAGGTGCAGGTTGAGATCCATGCACTCTTCGAGGGAGGCTAGCACCTCTAGGCCTGTACGTGTGACTGCTACGGGGATGAAACCCAATTCACGCACTTCCTGCTCGAGGTAAGTCACCGAACGATCCTTGCAGGTAATGAAAACTTTTCCTTTGGTATTGAAATCAAGCATGCACAAAAGTAGTAAACAGATGATGCTTTCTGTGGGAATTCAAAAAAATCCTCACCACTCCTCACTTTCGGACTAGCAACACATCGACTAGTTTTTGTATCTTGATTTCCAATTTGGTGCCTACAACTGGGAAGCTCCAATGCAAACATTAAACCTAAGATTTCATGCAATCCCGTTTTTTAGCAAGTTTTCTCCTATTCCTACTTACTTTTTCCATCCAAGCTCAAGAAGGAAACTGGAAAAATCTATTCAATGGCAAAGACCTGAATGGTTGGAAAGCCGTAGCCGGTAAAGCCAACTTTACAGTTCAAGATGGAGTAATCGAAGGATCTGCAGTCTTTGGAACAGGAAACACTTTTCTCATCACTGAGGAGCTTTACGGCGATTACATCCTAGAAGTAGACCTCAAAATCACCCATACCTCGTCCAATAGTGGGATTATGACCCGCGGTCAATTTGATCCGGCAGGTCAAGGGGGCAAAGGATTGGTATACGGATACCAAGTAGAAGCAGATCCCACACCTCGAGCTTGGTCAGGAGGAATCTATGACGAAGCACGACGCGGCTGGTTCTATCCCTTGGATCTTAACCCAACAGCCAAGTCGGCATTTAAGCTAGGCGAATGGAATCGTTACCGCATTGAAGCCCTAGGCAATACCATTAAAACCTGGGTCAATGGACAGGAAGTAGCCTACTTTGTGGATGACCTCGACGCTAGAGGCTTTATTGGGCTTCAGGTGCACAGCATCCAAAACAAGGAAGATGAAGGTAGAAAAACCTATTTTAGGAATGTGCGCATACAAACAGAAAACCTAAGTCCACTGGCTTTCAAAAAGCCTGTTTTTGTGGTCAGCACCGTAAAAAATAATTTGACGCCAGAGGAGAAATCCCAGGGTTGGAAACTCCTCTTTGATGGAGTTTCTTCCACAGGTTGGGAAAGTGCTCGAAAAGAAGCCTTCCCAAAAGAAGGATGGACCATTGAAGATGGAATCCTAACGATCCAAAAATCCGATGGCAGTGAAGCCAGAACTTTTGGAGATATAGTCACCACCGAGCAGTACAGTGCATTTGACTTAGCTTTTGACTTCAAACTCACGGAGGGTGCAAATAGTGGCGTGAAGTATTTTGTGACTTTAGCAGAAGGCAATACAGGATCCGCGATTGGTCTCGAATACCAAATTCTTGACGATGCGCTCCACCCAGATGCCAAGATGGGCCGCGATGGCAACCGTACCCTTGCCTCCTTATATGACCTCATCAAAGCGGAAAAGCAAGCTAGATTTGTTCGTAAACCCGGAGAATGGAACCAAGGCAGAGTTGTAGTGTATCCCAACAATAAAGTGGAGCACTACCTCAACGGCGTAAAAGTATTGGAGTACGAACGCGGCTCCCAAGCCTACCGCGATCTAGTCGCAATAAGCAAATATGTGGTTTGGAATAAATTTGGTGAGGCCCCATCAGGTCGCATCCTCCTTCAAGATCACGGAGATCAAGTGAGCTACAAAAACATTAAAATCAAAAACCTGCAATAAGCCCATAAACCC
>JBIIGH010000019.1:0-18509 GCA_044236565.1 Algoriphagus sp.
CGGAGCCCACAATGACGCTTTACTCGAGGCATACAAGCCCTTGGTCAAGATGCTTTAATCGATACCTGAGCTCATCCCACTTTTTCCCGATTGCATAAACAGCTTGAAACGAGGCGTATATCCTGGTCTCATGTAGATGGGTTCACGGTAAATTGGGGAATTTTCGGTAGGCTCTTGCCCCGAGTCCGTGTAGCGAATCAACATTCCTGGAAATGCCGCATTGACTTGTACTTGTTCATTGATCACGGAAACACCGGGTTTGGGAAGTCGAAATTGAACCCCTCCAAAGATCGTTTCAAGTCTCGGGAGTTCGCGCTGACGAACCAGGTTCACAAACTGATTCCACTCTTTCGCTCTTCCTGCCTTCATTTCGTCTTCCGTCGCTTGAGTAGACCAGTTGGGGTCGCCATTCCAAGCACGTTCGACATAGCCCAACATTTTTGGGAAAAGGTAATACTCAAGCATTTCGCCCCCCTTAATGGTTTCTGTCCAAACTTGCCCAGAAACACCTATAATATTCTGCCTTCCTTCTTCTGTTAACTTGGTAAATCGTTGCCCAGCATCGGACCAACTCCAAGGCTTTCCATCGATGGTTTGATCGTGGGAGAGGTACAATTTGCCAGGTACGGCTTTCCAGGCTTGATACAAATCCACTACCCCACTCCAGCTATGCCCTCGTTCGTCCGGATCCCAGGAATAGGCGAGATCAAAATAGAAATTCGCACTGGAACAGATGATGACGGGGTAACCTGCATTTGCAAGTTTGTAAGCCATGTCCTCCCCGCCCCAACCGGCTACTGCATTCCATGCATAGAGCTTCCAATCCTGATCGGCAAATTTCGGGTTTGGACTTACGGCCGGGGACGAATGCGTTTGACCGATTTCTTCCCAACCACCCATCATCCAACCGTGCTTCTTCAAAATCTGGGCAGTTCGATCCCGGAAATAGTCGTTTAAATCTGCTAGTTGGATGCCTGGATTTTTACTCAAAAATTCGTTGCAAATGGGAGATGCAGTCCACACCCCTTTGGGCACCTCATCGCCTCCACTGTGCCAGTTTTTTTTCTCCACACCAGCGTCCGAATACATTTTCCCGATTTCAACTACCAATTTTTCATAGAAAGCATAGGTGGATTCTTGGCAGGCGCAAACCGTGTTGCCTTTGAAATTTTGAGCCGATAGATATATTGATCGGTCTCCAGGATCTGCAAGCCGATAGGCAAGCGCCTCCTCCTGCTTTCCAGCTTGCATGTAGCTTTGGTAGCGCTTTTCCATGGCCAATATTGCCGCTCTGGAATGCGCAGGTACCCCGAGCTCCGGGATCACTTCGATGTGCCGATCCCTCGCATACTTCAAAATCTCTTGGAAATCAGCTGCTGTGTAAAAGCCAGAACCTGAAGGGCTCTTGTTTGGATCTGCTCCAGAGGCATAATAGGGCCATAGAAATTCAGATTCATCCGCTGAAAAGCCTCTTCGACCTCCAAATTCAGTCAATTCAGGTAGTCCTGGGATTTCTATCCGCCAGCCCTCGTCATTGGCCAAATTGAAATGAAATACATTCAACTTGTAGAAAGACATGAGATCCAAAAGCTTCAACACTTGTTCCTTGGATTGAAAGTTTCTGGCAACATCTAAGAATAAGCCTCGGTATCCGTAAGCAGGGGCATCTTCAATCTGAACCTGTGGGAGCGTTAGTGAAGTTGCTCCACCCTTCCAAATAATTGGATTCAACATCGCCAAGAAGGAATTGGCCCCATACAAGGCACCAATGGATGTGGACGCTTGAATCAGCACCTGAGCACCTTGGATTTGGATGGTGTAGCCTTCCTTTGGTAAGGATTCCACCTGTTCAAAACGAATAATGAGCGGAGTACCTGGCTCCCCTTTTTTTGGTTTATATCCGGTTTGGAGGGTGTTTTCCAAGTAATCCTTCGTTTCCTCAAACTCCTTCGGAGCTTCTAACTGAATCGCACTCGGGCTCAATTCCAGTGCAGCTGCGGTATATTTCCAGGCTTTAGGACTTGGTAGATAAGGAGGAATATCCTTATCTGGAAGGGGAAATAAGGACCTATTCTCGTTGTAACGTTGCTGAGCACTAGTGACTGGAAAAGTAGTTCCCTCTGCCATTTTCGCGAGCATGGACTCAGATATCACTTCGTTTTTGGTTTGAGAGATTTCTTCCACTTTTCCATCCGCATGTGCAAGAATCAAGCCTTCGGGAGGATAGGAATTTTTTAAGAATGCATTTCGACTTTGGTAGGAAAACGAAAAGGATTCATTGGGCTGCAATGCGGGCGTTTCTCCCTCCCAAACAAAAAAATCTCCTTGCAAATGTTTCAAGGTAAGTTTTGGATCCATTGACTGACTTCGAATGGAAATGAAGATGGTATTGAAATACAACTTCCAACCTGCTTCCAGCGCAGTAGTTCCACGATTGGTGAGCGTAAGTGTGGCAGAATGCCGTTCGGGAGAAGTAAATTTATTGTCTACCAATTCCCAAGACGAGTGGACCTGTGCTCCTACTGGAGAAAGGCTTAATCCTGTCAAAAAGCACAGCACAAGTGATTTAAAAAAGAAATTCCGATTCATAGTTTAGCGAGTAGTTCCTTGTCTCAAAATAAATTTAAGCCAAGATATTTTTATAAACTTCTAATTTTAAATAAATTAAAAATCAAAAGTTCAACCACCCAGTACCTCAACCCAAATTAACCCATGCGCATTGATCAACAAGCCAACACCCTCAATGGGCGATATTTGGCATTAGATGTTTTGAGAGGCATTACTTTGGCCTTTATGGTCATCGTGAATACCCCCGGAGATTGGAGCACGCTTTATGCGCCACTTGCGCATGCCGATTGGCATGGATTTACCCCTACCGATTTGGTTTTCCCTACCTTCCTCTTTGTGGTGGGAAATGCGATGAGCTTTGCACTCAAAAAAATGCAGGACATGCAGCCCGCTGATTTTTACAAAAAAGTATTCACTCGGACATTCCTTATTTTCTCCATCGGCTGGCTACTCAATGCATTTCCATTTTTTGAACCCAATGACGCAGGGCAACTCGCATTTATTGACTTGAGCGAGGTTCGACTTCTTGGGGTGCTACAGCGAATTGCATTGGCCTACTTGGGTGCCGCACTGATTCTCTATTGGGGCGGCATCAAGCTCGGCTGGATATTCAGCATCGCTGCCTTGCTAGCCTATTGGCCAATCCTTTATTATTTGGGTACGCCAGGGGATCCTTACAGCCTGGAAGGCAATGCTGCGCTTCACCTGGATTTATTGGTCATCGGCGAAAAACGCATGTACATGGGCGAGGGCATTCCTTTTGACCCAGAAGGCATCCTGAGTACGCTTACCTCCATCGTCAATGTGATTGCGGGATATTTGGCAGGGAGATTTATTCAGAAAAACGGAAATAGTGTCCCAGCAATTCGCTTCCTCTTTGTAGCAGGAATTCTCTTAATTGCACTAAGCTATGCCTGGGATCTTGGGTTTCCAATCAACAAGAAGATTTGGACTAGTTCGTACGTATTGCTTACGGTTGGCTGGGATTTGGTCTTGCTGTCTTTTTTGATTTTTGTGATTGAAGTGGCTCAATTCTCAAAATGGACCTACTTCTTCCAAGCCTTTGGGCGCAATCCACTGATCTTGTATGTGTGTTCTGGCCTTGTGATCGCACTAATTTCCTTCATTCCTATTGGAGATAGCAATTTGCAGGATGTCATTTATGCAGAGGGATTTACCAGCTGGCTGGAACCTAAAACTGCCTCTTTCCTATTCGCTATCGCTTACATGCTCTTGATTTGGAGTATCGGATTCTTGATGGATAAAAATAAAATCTACATCAAAGTTTAGCGGAAATTAAACAGATGAAGTCGGGTTGAGTAGAAGCTGAAGTATAGCTTTTGCTCAACCCTTTCTATTTGATTTAAATCAAAGGTAGCCTTTGGTGATGCGCTGGATGTATTTGCCTACAATATCAAACTCGAGGTTAATCTGATCCCCTGCTTTTAGTTCATGGAAATTGGTAAACTCATAGGTATACGGGATAATGGCTACAGAAAAGGCCCCTGGAGCAGAATTGAAGCAGGTCAGGCTTGTTCCATTCAAAGTGATAGAGCCTTTCTCCACGGTAACATTTCCCAAGGTAGCATCGTAACTCACATCTACCAACCAAGAGCCATCTTGATCCAAAATTTGCTGGATGGTTCCAATCTGGTCCACATGTCCCTGCACAATATGGCCGTCAAAACGGCCATTTGCTGCCATGCACCGCTCCAAGTTCACTTTTTTACCAACCTTCCAAGAGGATAAATTGGTCTTTTGCAAGGTTTCATCGATTGCGGTTACCCGATATCCATCGGATGTGATTTCTACTACCGTCAGGCATACCCCATCATGAGCCAAGGATTGATCCACCTTCAATTCAGAATAAAGAGAGCTTGAAAAATAAAAATGGGTGTTTGTTCCTTCGGTGGAGATTTGGCTAAGGGTTCCGATGGCTTCAATAATTCCAGTAAACATGTGCTGACTTTTAGATACTTCTGACAATCTATACCAAAAATTGCCTTTTCGGATTCAAAGTACGGCAATTAATCAATTATCTTCGAGGGCTCAAGACCAAAATCCATGCTCAAGTTAGAAGATACCTACCTACACAAAGGAAAGCGAAAGGTCCTGGTGGCCGAACTTCGAAAAAAGGGTATCCAAAACGAGGCAGTCTTGACAGCAATCAATACGCTACCACGCCACTTTTTTTTCGATACAGCCTTGATTTCCCATGCCTACGAGGACAAGGCATTTCCAATCGGTGAAGGACAAACCATCTCACAACCCTATACGGTCGCTTTTCAATCCACCCTACTGGAAGTTGCCCCAGGAGATAAAATTCTTGAAATCGGGACGGGGTCGGGCTACCAAGCCTGCATCTTACATTTACTCGGCGCAGAGGTCATTAGCATCGAATACCAAAAAAAGCTTTTTGAACATACTGGCCGTTTTCTGCAGCGACTGGGAATCCAACTTCAGCTGTTCTATGGAGATGGTACCGGTGGAATCCCAGCCCATGCACCCTACGATAAAATCATTGTCACAGCTGGGGCTCCGGTCGTTCCCGAAGCTTTGATCCAGCAACTGAAAATTGGAGGGATCCTAGTGATCCCAGTGGGTGACCGAAGCAAACAGGCTATGGTCAAAATCACGAAAAAGTCGGCTACCGAAATCCAACGCGAAGAATTTGAAGGCTTTGCCTTTGTGCCCCTGCTAGGAAAAGATGGCTGGAACTCCTAATTCCGCATTCGACTCGCTGAGTATTAGCCAAATTAAATTTGGAATTAATTCGGAAATTTACCTCTCGCAGAATTTTAGTGCTATTTTTGAGACAAATTAGACCGTATGCCGAATCAAAAGTTTGCTAAGAACTCTGTCACCATCATGACGGAAATGGTGCTTCCCAACGATACCAACACGCTTAATAACCTCATGGGTGGGCGACTAATGCATTGGATGGATATTGTCGCGGCCATCGCTGCACAAAAGCATTGCAACCGGATCGTGGTTACCGCTTCGGCAGACAGCATTTCATTCAAGCAACCGATCAATCTTGGCAATGTGGTGACGCTTCGCTCCCAAGTAACTCGAGCATTTAATTCTTCCATGGAAGTTTTCATTGAGGTGACGGCAGAGGATATTCCGGCAAACAAAAAGATCATGACTCACCGGGCCTTCTTTACGTTTGTGGCAGTAGATCAAAATGGCAAACCCATTGAAGTTCCTGAAGTGGTTCCAGAGACGGCCGAAGAAATTGAACTTTTTGAAGGGGCTTTGAGAAGAAGGCAGCTCCGACTAGTGCTTGCTCAACGCATGAAGCCCGAGGATGCGGTCGAATTGCGGGCAATTTTCAACTTAGACAAAAAATAGAAGCCCCAGTTTTTAGTAGGTTCTCTCGCTAAAGGAATGAATTACCGCCTCTGCAGCAGTTCTACCGGAGGTCATGGCCGCATTGATGGATCCGTGCAGCAGGTAATCTCCCGCCAAAAACACCTGATCTAGCACCTTGCATTCGGTAAACGGAATGCTAAATTTCAAATCAGCCACCTGTGGCAAGGCATGGTTGATTACAAAGGTTTTGAGTGGCTTAAATTGCTCTCCTTTTATACCGGATAGGTATTCCAACTCCCCTTGCACTGTTTTAATCAATTCTTTTTCGCTTAAAACACTGTCCAACACTGTCACGGAAAGTAAGGATTTACCTGCTGGAGCATAGTCTTTGGATACATCGTCCATGAAAACGAGGTTATTGATTACTTGCTGTCCCGTGAGCAAACCGATCATGGGTCTACCCAAAAATGATTTTGGGGCCGAAAAATAGAGGTTGATCACCTTGCGTGAAGGAGCAAACTGCCCTTCCAACTGCTTCATCAAACGATCAGGCTGAACCGCTACTATGATTCGGTCTGCCACTAGTTGCGTTCCATCTGCTAAAATTAGCTTCGGACCCTCCACCGAAGCAACTGGACAGTTGAACCGGATTTCAGTTCGCTGCAGCTGATTCTTGATCATTTCGGGAATTTGTCCCATGCCCTTAGCCGGTACAGCGGCATAGCCCTGAGAAAACATTTTAAACACAAACTCAAACATTCGTGAGCTGGTCTCCAGCTTGTCTTCCAAAAATATCCCTCTGAAAAATGGGGAGAAAAAATTAGTGATGATTGCATCCGAAAACCCGTAGTTTTTCAAGTATTGATGCGTAGGAATAGATGGCTCGGCAAAAATCTCCTCCGAACTCTTCTTTTTTAGTTCTTGCGTGAGTGTAAACACTTTGACCTTGTCCAAAAAAGTCCCCACTCTAGAAACAGCCATTCCCACAAGTTTAAGCGGGTTTCGAAGTGGATCAGTCAAGATATAGGAATCCTTTCCTTCAAAAATGATGGCTCCGGGATCAAAATTTTTAAGTTGCAAGGCTGAAAAATCAAGATATCGCTTGGCTTCAGGATAGGCAGTATTCAATACTTGAAAACCATGATCCAGCCGGAATCCATCCACGATATCCGTTTTCATCCGACCCCCTACACGATCCGATGCTTCCAAGATCACTGGAGCAAAACCCGCTTTTTCAAGCTCCAAGGCTGCAATTAACCCGGAAAGACCTGCACCTACAATGTATATTTTCTTTTCGCTCATCTTCAGAAACACTAATTCAAAGGAATAAAACTTTGTTTTCACAGAACCCGAAGCGGATAGGGCCTATTTTTAGTAAACACAAACTTCCACAAAGAGTTTGAAATCCACCGAGCAAAAAAGATTTGATAAATGGTCAGGGTTTTAATCACCCATTGTAGTAAACTCGAATAAAAAAGGACCCCAACATGAAGAACTTCTTCCTTTCTATTTTTATCCTTGGCACGAGCGCTTTTGCTTCCCAAGCACAAAGCTACTTTCCCGAAGCAGGAAATTGGCAATCTAAAACTCCCAAAGAGCTGGGACTGGATGCCAGCAAACTGCAAGAAGCGATTCGATTTGCACAAACGCATGAAAGCTCAGAAAACCCAAATCTAAAAATTGCGCATTACGAGAGTGCTTTTGGACGGGAACCTTTTGGCTATCCTGTAGGCCCCATGAAGGAACGGGGTTCGGCTACCGGATTGATCATTTACAAAGGATATGTGGTCGGTCAATGGGGAGATCCGTCACGAGTGGATTTGACATTTAGTGTGGCCAAGAGCTTCCTTTCCACCACTGCTGGATTGGCTGTGGAAGCTGGATTAATCCGTTCTGAAAAGGATTTGGTCCATCCCTACATGGCGCCCATTTATCCCTACGATCCTTTGCGCTTGGCAGTTAACAAGGCAGATCACCTAAACCAGGAAGATGTATTTCACCTTTTTGACACGCCGCACAACCAGAAAATTACCTGGGACCACTTGCTACGTCAAACTTCCGATTGGGAGGGAACACTGTGGGGCAAACCCGATTGGGGAGATCGACCTGCTGAAGGGGTCAAACAAAAAAGAGCTCGCGAGCAACGCGAACCAGGCAGCAGCTACGAGTACAACGACACCCGCGTCAATGTATTGGCACTTGCACTCTTGAATGTCTGGAGAAAGCCGCTCCCTCAGGTGCTCAAAGAAAAAATCATGGATCCCATTGGAGCAAGCCCAACCTGGAGATGGACCGGATATGAAAATTCATTTGTAGTCCTCGATGGGCAAATCGTCCAGTCGGTGAGCGGGGGTTCGCACTGGGGTGGTGGCATGATGCTTTCGGCTTGGGATCAGGCTCGTTTTGGATACCTGACACTCCGCAATGGAAATTGGAAAGGAAAGCAACTCATTCCTACCTCTTGGATCAATTTCTCAAAAACCCCAACTCCCGTACAGCCTGATTATGGGTTCATGAATTATTACTTGAACCTGGAGCAAAAGCAAATTCCTTCCGCTCCCAAATCCGCATTTCTTCACCTCGGTGCAGGCACCAATATGATCTATGTGGATCCAGAAAACGACTTGCTGGTGGTATCAAGATGGATTCCGAACGCAGACAAGGCCGAATTGATTCGACTTATTTTGGAAAGCTTACCTGCTAAAAACTAAGCAATAGCTCTGTCTGAAATTTGCGGTTGTAGGTAAAGCCCCTGCTCTTCTTTAGATAAGATGCTATAACCCAGTTCCAATGGGGACGGACCGATCCAACTGCTTTTTCGGCCAGTGAGCGTCAATTTTCCCTGTTTTCGATCGAGGGTAAGGATTCCAAAGAGAACCGCTGCATAAGGACAAGTCGAGGCCAAGGATGGGTAGTTGGCGTGAGTATCAGCATCCATACTCAAATGGGCATGCTTTTCCCCCACCCAATAATACGAGGCAGAATTCAAATGCAAATAAGTCACACCAGCCACCTGGATCAATTGGTCAACATGTGCATGGCCATTGATTGCCAAGATGATTTTACTGGCATGCACAGACAATAGGTTTTGGATCTCCACCGCATTGTCAATCGTGTAAATGCCAGCGATCGGCTGATGAGAGATGACAATCACTGGCTCCTTTGATTCTTCCAATTGCTGGTTCAACCAGTCCTGCTGCTCTTTTCCAATGTAGGAAGCGTAGCCCCCCTTGGCGGTTGGAGAACCCGAATCGTTTCCATCCAAAACCAGAATTCGGACGCCTTGAATGACCTCTGCATAGTAGGCCGATGGCATTCCAAACGCTTGAATTGCTTGCTCCTTACTGTATCCCTCATCTAGGTCGTGATTCCCAAGCACATGATAGGCGGGGATTTTTCCTTGATTAAATGCCGCTATAAAAGGGGCGTTTGCAGGTTTGGGAATGGCAAAGTCTCCCAACTGAATTTTGGCATGAACCTCTGCTCGATTCACTTCTTCCAAGAAGGTTTGCAGGCGAAGATCCGAATCGTGAATGATGTCTCGATGCAAATCCGTAATCAATCCCAATCGCAAACTATCCGACTGTCCTGCCCAGAGTTTGCCAATTGAAGGAGGCAAGGCCAGTGAAAAAGAAGTGAGCAGGGCGGATTTAAGAAAACTTCTGCGATCGAGAGTCATGGTGTTTGGTATAATTCGATTGAACCCTACTAATTCGATAATTTTTTATGAAAAATAAATGCGGGCACTAGACCCAATTCTGGATGACGGTACGCTTCGGGAATCTCCCCAATGACCGCGAAGCCAAGTGACTTCCAGAGCTGAACGGCACGCTGGTTGGATTTGATCACAAAATTGAATTGCATGGCTAAAAACCCACGAGATTTGGCCTCTGCTTGGGCCAATTCCCCCATCCAACGCCCAATACCCTGCCCTTCTGCTGCAGGTGCAACCACAAAGCCTGCATTACAAATGTGGTCTCCCAATCCCTCCTGATTGGATTTGAGGTAGAAGGTGCCCAGAAGTTCTCCGTCTCGTTCCACAACAAAAGTGAACTTATCAGCTCCCATCCAGTATCCCATCAGTGATTCTTTCGATTTATCCAGCGAAAAAACATAGGTTCCTCCCCTGCGAACCATAGGCTCTAGAATTCCCCAAAGGGATTCTTCGTCTTCATTTGTCGCAATTCTAGCGGTGGGTATGGAATTCATCAAGGAAAAGTAAGGAGTCATCCGATGCAGGTTGCATTAATCTAGTGGACAAGAATGGGTAAGTTCTAAAATAGCGATGGATTTACCAAGACCAGATTTCAGCGGCTTCTGTCGAAATTTTGCGTTAGCAGTTACTATTTCTCAATTTGGGAAGATATATTCGTCGAATCATCTGACCCATGCATTCCAGTTCCTACCAAAAAGTATCCGGTTTTTTAATGGCCATCGCTTCGGCTATATTTTGGGGTATCTCAGGAACCTGTGCACAGTTTCTATTTCAAACCAAGGGAGTAGATCCTGCCTGGCTCGTCTCGTGGCGCATGTTGCTAGCGGGTACCTTGCTGATGCTTTATTCAATTGCAAAGGAGAAAAAAGCAGCCCTCGGCATCTGGAAAACTCCTAAGAATATTGGTAAATTACTGCTTTTTGGAATTTTGGGAATGGTTTCGGTGCAGTACACCTACTTCTACAGCATTTCTCTCTCCAATGCTGCCACAGCCACGATCTTGCAATACATCGGGCCTGTCTTCGTCCTTGGCTTCTATGCGGTAAAAAATAAAACCTGGCCTGTGCTCGGAGAATATTTGGCCTTGATTTTTGCGCTCGCAGGCACCTTTCTTTTGGTTACCCATGGCTCTACCGAAGCCCTGGTGATATCAGATCAAGCCTTGTTTTGGGGAATCCTATCCGCCTTGGCGCTTGCCTTCTACACCATCCAACCCGTAGGCTTATTGCGTAGCTTTTCGCCAGCGGCCATTACAGGTTGGGGTATGTTGATTGGTGGGATTGTCCTGTGCATGGGCACTCAGCCTTGGAGTTTTTCGGGTACTTGGGATGGAGAAACTTGGCTGGCCTTTGCCTACATCGTACTTTTTGGAACGGTGCTCGCCTTTTATTTCTTCCTGACTGCAGTTTCCAAAATCGGGGCTACTTTCGCCAGCTTGCTCTGCAGTGTAGAACCTCTAGCCGCCACCTTAACCGCAGTTCTCTGGTTAGGTGTATCTTTTTCAGGGTACGATTGGGCAGGAACAATCTTGATCTTGAGTACGGTTGTCTTGCTGACTCTTTCAAAGAAAAAGGAGTCCTAAGTCTTTAAATTCGAGCTTGATAGGTATACAACTCGAAATACCTTCCTTTTTTGGCAAGTAGCTCCTCATGCCTACCCTGCTCTACCACCTGACCTTGTTCGATCACCAATATCTGGTCTGCTTGTCGGATGGTACTTAATCGATGAGCGATAACAAAGGTGGTTCGCCCATGCATCAACTCTTTCAAACTCGCCTGAATCAAGGATTCCGATTCAGTATCCAAGTTGGAAGTAGCCTCATCCAAAATAAGGATTCGCGGATCTGCCAAAATAGCTCTTGCGATTGCGATGCGTTGCCTTTGCCCACCCGAAAGTTTGACTCCTCGCTCACCGATCAAGGTATCCAAACCTTGTTCAAAGCGATCGGTAAATTCATGTACGTGTGCAGCCCTGACAGCCATCTCCAATTGTGCTTCTGAAGAATCAGGTCTTGGAAATAGAATGTTTTCTCGAATGGTGCCTTCAAAAAGAAAATCATCTTGCAGCACCACCCCTAGCTGCGCACGAAAAGCATCCAAGGTGATAGTTTGTAAGTCATGTCCATCCAAATACACGACTCCTGCATCTGGGTTTAAAAAAGTAGCGGCCAAGCCAGCAATGGTGGTTTTTCCAGATCCTGAAGTTCCTACCAAGGCAGTAACTGAACCTGCGGGCGCATCGAAGCTAATTCCTTTGACCACATCCTTGCCTGACTCGTAGGCAAAGGATACGTTTTCAAATCGAATGTCTCCTTTAATGACCTCCAACTGCACGGTGCGCTTTTTATCGTCCGATTCCAAAGGCATGTTCATGATTTCCTCCGTACGATCCAAACCTGCAAAGGCTTCGGTGAGCTGACTACCGATATTGGACATCTGCACAATGGGAGCAATCATAAATCCTAGGTACAGCGTAAAGGCAAGGAAATCTCCAAAGGTCATCTCCCCTTGCATGATCTGATACCCCCCCAATCCCATGATGCCGGCAGATGCCAATCCCAACAATAATGCACCTGCAGAAGTCACAAAGCTCGTTGCTGTTAAACTCGCTTTCACATTCAAAAACAGTTCTTCAACGCCTTTTTCAAAGGTCTTAATTTCCTGATTTTCAGCATTAAATCCTTTGATCACGCGAATTCCCCCCAAGGTCTCGGTAAGTCTACCCGTTACTTGCGCATTGATTTTCCCTCTTTCTCGAAAGATGGGTCTGATTTTACTGAAGGCCTTGAGCGATACCAAGCCAAATATCAATACGGGCAATAACACAAAGGCAGTCATTGAGGGACTGATGGAAATCAACAAGACCAAAGAAATGATCGCTGCCAATCCACCGCCAATCATTTGGGCAAATCCTGTTCCTACCAGGTTTCGAACTCCTTCTACATCGGTCATGATGCGAGACACCAGCTCCCCTGTTTTGGAATTATCAAAAAATCGAATGGGCAACTTGATGATGTGCTGCTGCACCTTGGACCGCAACTTGGAAATCAAGTGCTGCGCTTCCACACTTAGTATTTGAGTGAGTGAGTAGGAAGTAACCGCTTGCACAAAGATGGCGAGCACCACCGCTAGGATCAACCATTTCAACCGCTCCAAGTCATTGCTTGGAATTACTTCATCTATCAAAAATTTGGTAGCTCCAGGGAGAACCAAACTCGCAATTCGGCTGATGATAATTAGAATGAGGCCTATGAAAAGTTGTTTGCGACGTGGCCAGATAATGGTTGAAAATACTTGACGGATGGTGACTTTACGTTCCTGCTTGGGTGCCATGGAATTGAAACTAAATGGAGGTATGGGGAATAAAAAAGCCTGTTACTGAAGAACAGGCTTTGTATTTTTTAAGTAGATCGATTTAGTTGGACTTGGTCAACACATTCGATATCAAGGAAACTTTTTCGATCGGTTCAGAGGCATTGGAATAAATACGAACCACTGAATTTTGCTTACCCACCTTTCCAGTGGAATTGAAGGAAACCTTGATTTCAGCAGATTTTCCAGGTGCAACTGGCTCCTTTGGCCAGCTAGGTACCGTACAACCACAAGTTGCTGCCACATTGGAAATGATCAAGGGCTGCTTACCTGTATTGGTCAATACAAAGGTGTGGGCTACTTGTTGACCCTGTGTGATATCCCCAAAGTCCTTGGAATTTTCTTTAAAGGTGATCACTGGACCTGATTCTTGAGCCTGAACTTGAGATGCAAGTGCCAAAACAAAGAAGCTGAAAAGAAGTGCTATTTTTTTCATGAGCATGTGGTTTAATGGTCAAATATTCAAATTTTGATGGAGTCTTCAAAGAAACAGAAAGGAAATAGATTAAATTCCATTTGCTAGCATGCGCTTTAGTTCACGCCGAAATCGAGTTCGATCACACTGAATGAAGCGTTTTGGTAATTAATCCATCGGATCTTCCTCTAACAATCCTTTAACGAAAAAGGTGGGAGAAAAGTTGACTAGGTACAGTTCTTCCGAAGCACGTGTCACCGCAGTATACAGCCAACGAACAAATTCGGTGTCTACTTGGTCCTCGACGAGGTACCCTTGATCAATAAATACCGCCTTCCATTGTCCACCTTGGGCTTTGTGGCAGGTGATGGCATAGGCAAACTTAACTTGCAGCGCATTTAGATAGGGATCCTTCCGGATGTATTCCATTCGCTCTGTTTTGTTGGCAAGGTCCGCATAATCTTCACTTACCTGTTCGTAAAGCGATCGATACTGTTCCCGCGTAAGCGAAGGTCCTGACGAGTACAAGGTATCTAAGATCACTTTCGCCTCAAAATAGGGTTCCTCTGCATAATCCAGCAAACGCAACTCTAACGTGGCAAATCGTAGGCCGTACCGCTCCTCAAAATTTCGAATTTTCATCACCTCGACCAAATCCCCATTGGCTAAAAAATTCACCTTTTCGGATTCGGCCATGTAGGTATAATTGTTCTTGACGATCATCAGCAAGTCGCCCGAACAGATTTCATCCTCGTAAAAATGAATCGTCCGGCGAATGTATCCATTGTATTGTACCGCAGACTTATTGGAACGGGTGATGATGCAGGTGTTTTCTGTTCCATACTTGGAATAGGCATAGCGTAGGCCATCTTCTAGCTTTTCGGAAGTCATCTTGAAGATATCCTTGAACAGGTGGGTTTGGATTTGGATGGTAGCTTTTTCTGATCCTAGTTCATTTCGGAGACTTGTGGCATTAAATAAAATCCCAGACTCCAACTTCTGCCGCATGACTTCAACCAACTCAATCTGTTCTGCATCCAGTCTGTAATGCCGCAGCAAGTATTCTGCATCCAGTGCAGGGCTGTATTGACTTCCTACAGGTGGCAACTGCGCAGTATCCCCTACAAACAGCAAACGATTCCCTTCTCCTGAAAAGGTATAGGTAATCAAATCCCACAGCAGGTTGCCAGACATTCCTCCATCATCTGCCAACATCGAGGATTCATCGACCACAAAAAGTGTGTCCTTGAAATAATTTTTCTGCAGCGTAAAGCCTCCGCCTAGCGTACCTGGATCTCCCTTCGGTTTGTAGATAATCTTGTGGATGGTAAATGCCGATCTACCAGAGTAGGTACTCATCACCTTTGCTGCTCTGCCTGTTGGGGCTAATAAAAGGGGGCGCAAATTTAGACTAGGCAGGATTTTGACCACGGCGGACAAAAGGGAGGTTTTTCCCGTTCCGGCATATCCTTTAAGAATAAAGACTGGCTTATCTCCCGAGGGCTTTCGGAAAAAATCATCCATTTTTACAAAAAAACTGGCCTGCCCTTGAGTAGGTTGAAATGGAAAGCTCCTTCGCAGTAATTCAGAGGGAGCAGGTGGCAGGGAGGTCGGTTTGTTCATCGCTAGACGAAAGTACATGTCAGAAGACAAGATCAGCAAAGAAATTGAGTCTAAATTTGGTCATCACCTCAGAATACGTGTGAATGGCGTATTGATTGAAGAAAACAAGATTCTTTTAGTCAAGCATAAAATGAGTGCGGATCGGGATTTTTGGTCCACACCAGGCGGAGGGATGCAATTCGGAAGCACTGCTCAAGAAAATCTAGTCCGTGAATTCTTGGAAGAAACTGGTTTAAAAATCAGAGTAGAAGAATTTCTTTTTGTTCACGAGTACCTAGATCCTCCACTTCATGCGGTCGAGTGTTTTTTTCGTGTAAAAAGGATTAGCGGTACTGCCACTTTGGGAAAAGATCCAGAACTTGCACTTGCCGATCAAATTCTTGCAGACCTGAGCTGGATGACGCTGGAACGATTGAGTTCTATGGATAAAAAATCCATTCATCCTGTTTTTATTGGAATAAAATCGCTCTCGGAATTAGTATTGTGTAAAGGATATTTTAATTTTGAAAATAAATACCTAAAATAGCACGTTTTAAAAACCTTCAACCCTAACCGGATTTCTAAACCTTACTCAAAATGAATCTAACAAAAGTTCTCTCTCTCGTATTCTTTGCTGTTGCCGCTTTTCTTGGTTACCTACTTTGGAAAGGTGTCGACGACGTCGTAGAACAAGAAAAAAGAGTTGCCTTGCTAGAAGCGGCTACCATCGAAAAACTTGAAATGCTTCGCGATGCCCAGTTGGCATACCAGGCTTCAAACGGAAAATACGCAAGTACTTGGGATTCTTTGAGAACCTTTATCGAAACAGGTACCATCTGGATTGTTCAGCGTACTGAAACCACCAAGCTATTGGATTACGGTGCAGAAGAAATCAATGTGTCTTACGATACGATTGGTTCAATTGCAGTGATGGACTCATTGTTCAGCCCAGCGAAGCACCCAGACCTTAAAATTGAATTACTTCCAGTAGTTCCAGGTTCTGGAGGAAAGCAATTTGAATTCTTTGCGGACAAAATTGAAAAGACTGGTGGATACAAAGTAAGTGTATTCGAAATCCGTGACCCAGCTCCAATCAATCCTGAAAGAAAAGCAAACAACAACGAAAAAGCATTACGAGTAGGATCTAGAACTGACGCATCTACAGAAGGTAACTGGAAATAACCGGTTCGGATCTTGGAAAATAACCTAAAGGTACTTTTAAGTGATAAGTTTGCTGTTCAAAACACAGCAAGCTTATCACTTTTTCTTTACCCCTCCTCCTTGCATGTATTTGCAAGGGACAAAAACCAAAGCATCACGGCAATTCATTCGTACGAACGAATTAGCTGGAAAAAGTTAGACGAGGTTCTTGCTTCTGATTCGTTGGCCAAGCTGGATGTACCCGCCAAAGTCTATGTACATGAAGAACTTTTCACCTTACTTCCAGGTGTTATTTTTCAACAGGGCAGTGAAAAGGAATATTTGCAACTCGCTGGAAAACTTCCTGCCACCCCGTATTTCTTTCACTCCGCAGTAGATAGCAACAATGTACAAATCCTGAGTTGCATCTCTGATAAATTGCAGCATCACCTAAGCGAGCGATTTTCCGACCTCAGCTTTTACCATGGATCTTGTTCGTTCCTTTCTTATCTATTCAAAGAAAGATTTAACCTAATTGGCCAAGAAATCTGGATCAATTTCTTTGGTTCTCATTGCTACTTGGCAGCATTTACGGATCAGGAACTTTCTGTTTTCAATCGATTTGAAGTGGAAACAAAGGAAGATATTTTAAAGTACGTCCTGATTTTGATGGAGTCTCTTCACCACGATCGAAATCATGCACGCGTGACTCTTTTTGGAGGGAGCGAAAAAAGTGGTATTACTGAAGATTGGGGAAAAAATTATTTCGCCAATTTTAGGCTACTTCGACCGCATGCCAACCAGAATTATGGTCCAGGATTGTCTCAGGACAAGGCTCCAACCATTTTTGAATCGTTTTGGCACTACCTATAGCCATGAAAAAAGTAGCCATTTTCCCTGGTTCGTTTGACCCCTTTACCAAAGGACACCACGACATCGTGCTGCGAAGCCTGGCTCTCTTCGATGAAGTAATAATTGGCATTGGCTACAACTCTACTAAGAAAAATAGGTATTTCGATATCGAATTGATGGTAGAAAAAATCGAGGAGGTTTATAAAGATACGCCTAACGTTTCGGTGGTCGTCTACAACGAACTTACCTCGACCCTTGCCAAAAAGTATGACGCACAGTTTTTAGTTCGAGGGCTGCGAAATACGACCGACTTTGAATATGAAAACACCATCAGTCAAATGAATCGCTATCTGAATGAAGAGCTAGATACGGTGTTTTTAATTACTGCCCCGCAATACGCTGCCATTAGCTCTACCGTAATTCGGGAAGTACACCGCTATGGAGGAAATGTAGATGAATTTCTACCCTATTCTCTTTAAGTTGTCCCTGATTTTTTGAGGTGTTTTTTGAATAAATAGCGCATCGACGGGTAAGAATCAATCAAGGCTGTCTTTGCTTCGGCATCTGTAAACCAACGGATTGCATCAATTCCCTCTTCTTCCTGTGGTTTCATGCTGGCATCATTGGCGCAGGACATGGTATACCAGTAAGTTTTCTTCAAGATACTTCGCCGATTTTGGGTGTAGGTATGCCAAGTGGTGCAGAGGTGCTCACCTAAGCGAACCTTCACATTGCATTCCTCTTCCACTTCTCTTTTGGCACATTGTTCAGGAGTTTCTCCTTTATCAAATTTACCCTTGGGGAAATCCCATTTGCCGAGTCGATGAATCAATAAAATTTTTTGCTTTTTGGTCACCACTCCTCCGGCAGCCTTCACAATTAAAAACCTGCTTTTTACAAAATTTTTGAGCTCGTCTTTTCTTTCCGAAACCAAGGTAACCGAATCCAATCGCTTCATCTTTCTCGTGCGCATCAAATAAAGTAGGCGAATTACTAGGTCTAGGCTCGGTTCATAAAAAATAACATTCCCTTCCCACTCTACATCTTCAGGGATTTCATCCACATTTTGGTAGCGATGTTCAAAGCGCTTGGTCGGATCAAGCTTTGCAAAGGAAATAAGTTCCAATGGCTTGTCGTTCACAAAGATCTTCATGCGTAAATGGGAATAGTAGTTTTGAATCGTCCAAAAATGCATAAAAATTTGAAATAATCAGCTAGACTTTTTAGAGCTATTCAGTATCAAATTGGGGAATAAAAAAACTAGCGCATTTATTCCTAAAAAAATCGCGAGAGCTCCCTTTCTACGGGGAGGAATCTCTTATTTTTACGTCATGGAAATTCTCAACCCCACCGTCGCGGCACAAGTTGCACGCCACCTTTTGGAAATTCAAGCCATTCGACTACAGCCTGAAAAACCCTTTACCTGGGCATCTGGCTGGAAATCACCCATTTATTGCGACAATCGACTTTCCCTCTCCTATCCTACGATCCGTACTGCGATCAAGCAAACCCTGGTGAAAGCAGTGCAACA
>JBIIGH010000183.1:0-5155 GCA_044236565.1 Algoriphagus sp.
CCCCTAACCCTTATGGTTTTTACTTTGGCAACGAGATGCGTCGGACGATCTATCAAGGATTGAAGTAATTGGGATAAAGTACCCACCGCGGCGGGCAGGCGAAGTACCAAGTATGGAGCAGGATTCTAATTCTTAGATACTTTGTACATTCCTGCCTGCGGTAGGTCGCAGAGCAACAATTGGGACAACTCTCTCCCGATCCGCCGCAGCGGACGGGACTGGATCTTGGCGAAGGAGAATTGGACAAAGAAAGCAATATGCAAAAAATGCATATTGCTAATTCAGACAAACCTGTAGCCCTATACAATTTGGAAGTAGTCATTTCCCTATTCTTTTTTTTATAGCGCAAAGGCCCACCGCGGCGGGCAGGACGCAGAGGCCTGTCCGCCGCGGCGGACAGGCGGACAAGCGGACAGGTGGACATGTTTCTTTCTTTAGAATGATAATTGAAACTTTTATTTCGTTTGTTTCGTTTATTTTGATTATACTTGAATTCTTTTAAAATAAAATCCATGGATATCCTCGAAATCAATAAAAAGCCAAGCAGAGCGGAGCAAACAATGGCTATAAAATCGCATGAAACACTTTCACAAATCCTTTTGCATGTTCATTCTCCAATGACTGAAATCGAAATCGAGGAAACCAAGCAAAAACTACAAATTCCCTCCAGTGCCTTAGCCATGTTCAATGAGATTTTAAAAGCTATGAGTCAGGGAAAACCAATTTCAATTGTACCTATGACCCCCGAAGTGAGTACTCAAAAAGCTGCAGAAATTTTGGGCTGCTCACGCCCTCATTTGGTCAAGCTGCTTGAAACAGGTGAACTGGATTTTTTTAAAGTTGGAAAGCACCGAAGAATCAAATTTGAAGACGTTGTCAACTACAAACAAAAAATAAAATCCGAGCAGAAGCGTAAACTGGTAGAAATGATACACAACGACGAAGAGCTAGGAGGATATGATTCCTAGCGTTCGTTTTCAGGCAGTTTTAGACACCAATGTTATTTACCCATTGATTTCAAGGGATTTACTTTTTTGGTTTGCCCATTACGATTTATATACCCCAAAGTGGAGCAAGCATATTTTTGATGAATGGGAAGAGGTAATGATTCGAAAAGGGTTGAATCTATCAGACGCAAGGAAAAGAATTGCCGTAGTCAATTCAACTTTTCCTGAGGCCATGGTCAAGAATTATGAATTTTTTATACCTACTTTAAATTTACCCGACCAAAAAGATAGACATGTCCTTGCCGCTGCGATAAAATCTAATTCCAACTACATCGTAACTAACAATCTGAAGGACTTTCCAAAAGTACTAGTAGACAAGTATGAGGTTGAAGTGATTTCAGCGGATGATTTTTTGGTTGAACTCATCGACTTAAATCGCGATCAAGCAATTTATGCTTTCAAAGAGATGGTTTTAATTCGGAAAAATCCAAAAATGCAGGAGATCGAAATTTTAAACCAACTCAAGAAATGTGGATTAAACAAAACAGCAGATTTTTTACTTAGCCTGATCTAAGGAGTACTAAACGAAAAGAAACACCCCGTTTGAGTCTGCCTATCCGCCTGCCTACGGTAGGTAAGCCGCGGCGGATAGGTATCTAATCTCTTGCTTCTCGCTTCTTTCTTACCTACCTTTAGTTATGCATGAAAAGCGGCTTTTTATTATTGGAGGATGCAATGGTGCAGGAAAAACCACCGCATCTTTCAATATTTTACCGGAGCTCCTTCGATGCAAAGAGTTTGTCAATGCTGATGAAATAGCCCGTGGACTTTCTCCTTTTCAGCCAACAAAAGTAGCCCTAGAAGCTGGAAAATTAATGCTAAAGCGGATTGAAGAATTGATGAGTTTAGGTCAAGATTTCTCATTTGAAACAACCCTATCCACCAAATCATTCGTGAAAACAATTGAGAAAGCGAAGGAGAAGGGATATTACGTTACTCTGATTTTCTTTTGGTTGGATTCAGTAGAGCTGGCAATAGATCGAGTTCGAACGAGGGTTCGAGAGGGTGGGCACGATATACCCAAAGATGTAATCGAAAGAAGATACACCGCTGGAATTAAAAACCTGTTTAAATTGTATTGCAATCAGGTTGATTTTCTGTTCATTTATGATAACTCTTCTATTAATTCAGTCCTGATTGCGGAAAAAGAGGGTGATCATGAATTCATTATTCACAACACGCAAAGTTTTAATCAACTAAAAATGATTTCTAATGAATGATGCCGATAAAAAAATTCTGAAAGAAACTGTTAAGGGAGCAATCAAAATGTCTTCCCAGAAATTAATTGAGCAGAAACGTGCGCAAGGCCTAAAAGTGGTCATTAGTGAAGGAGGAAAAATTCGGGAAATCAATCCCTAATTGACTGACCTACCTGTCATCCGGAGGCCTTTGCGTCTTAGCGGCTTTGCTAGTCCGCCGCGGCGGATTTTTCTTCTCGCCAAGGCGCAGAGCCGCAAAGAAATTGTGGTCCGCATGGTTTGACTTTCCGCCGCGGCGGACAGGTACAACCTCTTGCTACTTGATACTTGCTACTTGATACTTAAACAACCTACAACTGTTCGTGAAGTTTAATCAGGGAATCTACCCCTAAATCCTCATCAATAAGAGGCCAGTGAATCCCATATCCTGAAGGAGACAGTTTAAAAAAATTTCGCTGACTTTCGGAGGCATTTTTCAATTTTTCTGAAACCTTTTCAAGCGGAAGGACTAATTTCTTTCCGTCAACGATCAGACAGAGCGTATCCTGTTCAAACGAAATAGCAGTAAGTAAACGAGTCTCGATCATGATTTCTTGTAGAAAGTATTCCAGCTATCAACGATTAAGTCAAAATGCTGATAAATTATTTTTTTTATTTCCCGTGTCGATGCAGGAGTCAAATTAAAGACAAACGCCTCCCTTATTTCCACTTCATCTACTAACAACCAGAATTTACATTCCATATCGCCTTTCGCTGCATGGACGTGAATTGGCTCTGATCCTTCATTGGAGTAAAAGAAAAGCCTCCAGCCGTAGATATATAAAATGGTAGGCATGGTCTTTTAAAGGTAGGAGATTTGCATAGAATTGTCAATGGCTTTGAAATAACGTAAAATTCAGAAAGTTGTTCCTGTTTCTTTGAGAAGCTTTCGACCAATGGATGCTAAAGAAGATTTATTTCACGCAGCTAGCGCTAATTTAATCCACCATATCCATTAGCCAACTGTTATTGGTCTGTCTGCCTTTCATTTGTCCGCCGAGACAAACAACCTTTGCAGCCAGCCCCGCAGCATTGCGGGGTGCCTACCCCATCCGCCGCGGTGGATTTTTACTCTCGCAAAGACCCACCGCGGCGGGCGGGCAGGCGCAAAGGAATTGTGGCTCTTAAGAAAATAATCCCCCTAACCCCCTTGTAAGAGCCTGTCCCGATGCAACTCGGGAGGGAGTCGCCCCTAGTGCTCCCCTCAAAAATTTAGAGGAGTAAACTTAAAAAGTAGAAAAGGTCTGCCTTCCGCCGCGGCGGACTTGTCTCAACTACTTGATACTTTATACTTGATACTAGATACTTGCTACTGATACTTGATACTTGATACTAGATACTTGCTACTTGCTACTAGATACTTGCTACTTGCTACTACCTTAGCTTCAACACTTGTCCCGCGCGGATGCGGTCGCTTCTAAGGTTATTCAATCGCTTTAGAGTTGAAACTCTCACACCAAACTTAGCAGCTATCCCAGAGAGCGTGTCCCCATACTTGACCTTGTAGCTGCTTCTACCCGAGCTGCTGCTCTGCGCCGCTTGACTGGCCACTCGAAGCTGCTCCTTGAACGCATCGTAGTTTTTGAGGGGGATCTGTAGGCTTTCTTGGTTAGGATGCTCGGCATGAAACTTTAACGTATTTAGAATCGAAGCATTCCACCAGTAGCCTTTCAGACGGTAGCCCTTGGCTGTCAGGTGGATGTGGTCCTTTTGGGCATAGCCAGCCTGCTCCCAGTTTTTGATCTGCCCATAGCCCCCAGAGAGGTCGTAATAGTTCCAATACAGCACCTCATTGGCTCGCGCAAGCGAATCCATCGCTCGGGCAAACTCAATCCCTGCATCGATGTGCCTCCCCTTGTAAAAAAGATCCTGCGTAGAAGTCAAGACAATCAGGATCTCTGGATTGATGGACCGTAAGTTAGCTATGGCCTTAGTGACGTTTTTAGGGAGCGACTCGTCTACCTTGTTTTCGTAAAGAATATTGTTCGTCCCATAATCCAAAATCACCAGATCGGGCTGCAAGACCTCAGACTGCTCACGTAATTTTTCTAGGTTCAACACCGCCTCAAAGGGGGATCCTCCTACCCCCAAGGAATGGTAAAGCACCCCGCTTCTATCCTTCTTCTCCAAGCTCATCCCATAAAATCGAAACAGCCTCCCCGGCTTCTCGCTGGGCAGCAACTGAACCTGAAGTTTACCAATCTCCTGCGTGAGGGAGATCCGCAGGTAGTTCTTTCCCGCCTGGGTAGAGCGAAGCGAATCATCTACCTGCCAGTGGTTCTCCCCCACAGTTAACTTGAAATCGGGGGTTTGGGCGTTGTTGTCAAAAAACAAAATCAGCTCGTACTCCTCTTTGGGAAGTGGGCTGGGAAAGGTAAGGGTAAAGCTAGCAGCGGGATCGCGGGTTTCAACGGTCATCCCCCGTACGCCCAAGGGGATTTTGGGGTTGGGCTGGAAACTCTTGGCAGAGGTCCAGGTACCCGTATGGCTGCTCTTGTAGTTGATGCTGCCGTAGGTTTTGGCAGCAGAAAAAGGAAATAGAAAGCCGGGACCTGCATCGCCAAAATTTTCATGGAGGTAGGCCTTCGCTTCTGTCGTGACTACCTCGGACTGGATGTGGCTCGCCCCAAAGTGGAAGATCACCAGGCGGTTTTCATTTGCCTCGCTGAATAGCTTCGTGAGCTTTTGCGCAGTGGCCAGGCTGGGGTATTGTAGAAAAGCATAGCTGGTATCCAGTTTGAGGCGCTCAATCACGGGAATGGAATCCTGAGCCTCCCTCGCCTGCACCGAAAACAGGCCTAGGAAAAACAGAAACACTAAACCCAATCCAATTCGACGCTTCATATCCAGCTCTTCCTATTCACAATTTAAAAATCAGTACTGATTTTGAACCACTGCCACTGTGTCCTG
>JBIIGH010000022.1:0-17885 GCA_044236565.1 Algoriphagus sp.
ATTTTTTCCTAAATGGAAGTGCTCAACAGTTTCATGACCTGGATCTTCAAAAGTCGACTAGGTCAAATCGAAAAGTTTAAGCAGGAGCCTCATTCGGTGCAGCAAACCACACTTTTTGAGTTGTTGGAAGCTGCAAAAGGCACCGAGCTAGGCAGAGCCTACCGCTTTGATGCAATCAAGTCGTATGCAGACTTTGCTGCTGCTGTTCCCATTTTTGACTACGAATCTTTTGCTTCCTACTTAGAGAAGAACATCAAAGGAAAGCAGCAGGTATTTTGGCCTTCTACGATTCAATGGTTTGCCAAATCCTCCGGCACTACTGCAGGACGCAGCAAATACATTCCAGTTTCTAATGAAAGTTTGGAAGAGTGCCATTACAAAGGGGGAAAAGACATGGTGTCACTTTATGTGAGTAATTTCCCCGACACTAAAGTATTTACTGGAAAAAGCCTGACTGTAGGGGGCACTCTTGAAAAAGACTTGCTCCATCCCAAAGGAATTGCGCGTGCCGGGGATGTGTCGGCTGTGATCATGCATAACCTTCCGATTTGGGCACAGTTTATACGCACCCCTTCCCTAGAGACAGCATTGATGTCGGACTGGGAGGCGAAGATTGAGCGTATGGCTCGGGAGACCATGGATGAAAATGTGACCTCCATCGCGGGTGTTCCTACCTGGACAATCGTCTTGCTTCAGCGCATTTTGGAATTGAAAAAAGCAAGCCATATCCTAGAAGTGTGGCCCAACCTAGAAGTGTTTTTTCATGGAGCGGTGGCTTTCGGTCCGTATCGAAATTTGTTCAAGGAGCTGATCCCTTCGGACAAAATGCGGTACATGGAAACTTACAATGCTTCGGAGGGATTTTTTGGGATGCAGGATCAGCCGGACTCGGATGAACTGCTGCTCTTGCTTGACTATGGAATTTTTTACGAGTTTATCCCTACCGAGGACTTGGAAAAGGAAAATCCTCGTGTCATTTCCCTGGAAGGGGTAGAAGTAGGGAAAAATTACGCTTTGGTGATTTCTACCAATGGTGGGCTATGGCGTTATAAAATCGGAGATACCATCAAATTTACCAGCACCCTTCCTTATCGGTTTCGGATCTCAGGAAGGACCAAGCATTTTATCAATGCTTTTGGTGAAGAAGTGATTGTGGAAAATGCAGAGGCAGCCATTTCCTATGCCTGCGCACAAACAGGCGCTACGATTACTAATTTTACAGCAGCACCCATCTACTTTGAGGACAGTCAATCCAAGGGAGCCCATGAGTGGGTGGTGGAATTCAAAACTCCGCCCTCAGATTTAGAAGATTTTGCGGATAAATTAGACCAGCACTTGCGGGAGATTAATTCCGATTACGATGCCAAAAGGCACAAAAATCTAGCCTTGCAGCGACTTCAGTTGCATGCCGCTCCAACAGGTCTTTTTGAGTCTTGGTTGGCCAAAAAAGGGAAGCTTGGCGGACAACACAAAGTGCCTCGCCTCTCCAATTCTCGAGAATTCATGGAGGAAATTTTGGCAATGCTGCCCAAACACTAAAGGCATAGTTTATGCTGAAGATCCAATCAATCAAAACTACTTGGTCTGATTTTGTGTTACCATTGGGTTTTTAGGCTCAACCTAATCTTTAGTTCTCTAAAAAAACCTCCCCCTTACCCATTCTAAAGTCTCCTTGCCTGACCTATGTCTCTTTCCACGCTTTTCGAACAAGCCCAAGAATTTTTGTCTCAGTTTTTTTCAGAATCCAACCTACCTGGAATGGAGCGAAGGCTAGATGAAGTTCAAGCTGAAATTATGCGTTCGGGCACCTACCGATTGACCGAAGAGGAGCTAAGCTTTGGAGCCAAACTTGCTTGGCGCAATAGCAACCGCTGCATGGGCAGGCTTTTTTGGAAATCCTTGAAGGTCAGAGACCGAAGAACCTTGACTACTGCTAGGGAGGTATTTGAAGATGCGCTAGAGCATTTGGAATCGGCAACGAATGGAGGAAAGATTCGTGCGACCCTAACAGCTTATGCTACGGAAGAGGAAGGAGATCGAGGATTTCGAATTTTGAATAAGCAGCTTGTCCGGTTTGCAGGGTATACCGAACCAACTGGAGAAGTAATTGGAGACCCAGATTCCTTGGAATTCACCAAATACTGCATGTCCTTGGGTTGGAAGGGTAAAAAAACCGCTTTTGATATACTCCCGCTCGTCATTCAGCGTGAAGGAGAGCCCGCAAGCTGGTTTGCCATTCCTAAGGAGAAGGTGCTCCGCGTAGCCATTTCACATCCAGAATATGCCTGGATGCAAGAACTTGGACTGCAGTGGTACGCCGTCCCTGTGATATCCGACATGCGTTTGGAGATCGGGGGCATATCCTTTCCCTGTGCGCCCTTCAATGGCTGGTACATGCTCACGGAGATTGCTGCTCGGAACCTTGGGGATGTACAGCGGTACAACATGCTACCGGAAATCGCCAATAAATTGAATTTAGACACGCGGCAGGTAAAGACACTTTGGAAAGACAAAGCGATGCTAGTCCTACAAGAAGCGGTACTCCATTCCTTTCAAGCCAAAGGAGTGACCCTGGTCGATCACCATACTGCATCCGAGCAGTTTCTAGAATTTTGCAAGCAAGAAGCCGCCAAAGGCCGAACGGTACAAGCGGACTGGGCCTGGATTGTGCCTCCTGCCTCAGGTTCGACACTTGGGGTATTTCATCAAGAATGGGACAATCAGATCCTGTCTCCTAATTTTCATTACCAGCCGGCTGCTTGGAAGCAAGAAGAGGCCGAGCGCATACCCAATTTTACTGCTGGGAAATGTCCTTTTTCGGCCAACTAACTTCAGGGTAAAGTCTTCGGACTGACCTTTTCCTTTCGGCAAAAAAACCGTACTTTCACCGATTCCTAATTTTCGCAAAACCATGACCCAATCCCCTGCGGTACAGGAAGAATTCCTAGAAATTTTTGGAGCCAGAGAGCACAATCTTAAAAACATTGACCTGAAGATCCCGCGAAATAAAGTGGTGGTGATCACTGGACTAAGTGGTAGCGGAAAGAGTTCCTTGGCTTTTGATACCATTTATGCAGAGGGTCAGCGCAGGTACATGGAGAGTTTTTCGGCCTACGCCCGATCTTTCCTGGGCGGGATGGAGCGTCCCGATGTGGACAAGATCAATGGCCTTTCTCCTGTCATCGCGATTGAGCAAAAGACCACTTCCAAAAACCCACGATCCACGGTAGGTACGGTTACTGAAATCTATGACTTCATGCGCCTGCTCTTCGCTCGAGCTGCAGATGCTTTTTCCTACCACAGTGGCAAGCCCATGATCCGCCAGACGGAGGATCAAATTTTGGAGCAGCTATTTACCAAGTTTGCAGGCAAGAAATTATACCTATTGGCTCCGGTTGTCAAAGGCCGAAAGGGGCATTACCGAGAGCTTTTTGAACAAGTCCGCAAGCTGGGATTCTCCAAGGTTCGCGTAGATGGAGTCGTCCTCGAGGTAGCTCCAAAGATGCAGTTGGACCGCTACAAAATCCACGACATTGAGATCGTCATCGACCGCATCGTAGCGGAGGAAGACGATCGGTTTCGAATTACCCAGTCACTCAAATCCGCCTTGCAACACGGCAAAGGAGTGCTGATGGTTCGGGAAGAAAGCGGAGAAATCCACTATTTTTCCAAGTACCTGATGGACCCCGAAACGGGCCTTTCCTACGAGGAGCCAGCACCCAATAGCTTTTCTTTTAACTCTCCCTATGGAGCTTGTCCGAGCTGCAATGGCTTGGGCGTAATCGAAGAAATCACACGCGAAAGCATTTTCCCCGATCCGAATTTGAGCATCACCCGTGGAGGGATTGCACCTCTTGGGGAGTACCGGGACATTTGGATCTTCAAAAAGATTGAAGCACTACTGAAGCATTACAAATGCAGTTTGAGTACCCCGATCAAAGACCTTCCCGAAGCCGTGGTGGAGGTGCTCTTGTATGGGGATAAAATTGAGGTCGCCGTAGATTCGGTGAAGTATCCAGGCACCCAGTGGAACACGACATTTGAGGGAATCATCAATTTTCTCCAGAAGTACCAAGAGGGTAGCTCCGACAAAATTCAGGAATGGGTGGCGGAGTTTACGGTTTCGAAAATCTGCCCAGAATGCCAGGGCTACCGACTCAAAAAAGAAGCCCTTCATTTTAAGTTGGACGGCACCCACATCGGGCAGCTTTCGGTGATGGATATCCAAGGGCTTTCAGATTGGTTTGAAGGACTTGAAAGCCGCTTATCCGAGAAGCAGCAACGCATCGGAGCAGAGGTACTCAAAGAAATCCGGAAGCGCATCGGCTTTCTTTTGGACATTGGACTAGACTACCTTTCTTTAAATAGACCCCTCCGAACCCTCTCTGGGGGTGAGGCGCAGCGCATTCGCTTGGCCACCCAGATCGGCACTCAGCTGGTTGGCGTACTTTATATTTTGGATGAACCCAGCATTGGGCTCCATCAACGAGACAATGTGAAATTGATTCAGGCCTTGAAGCGACTTCGAGACTTGGGCAACTCAGTCCTAGTGGTAGAGCACGACAAGGACATGATGCTGGAGTCAGACTACATTGTCGACATGGGTCCAGGAGCAGGAAGACATGGCGGGCATGTGGTGGCTTCGGGCACCCCTGCGGAATTGCTGAAGTCAGACTCGGTGACGGCACGCTACCTGCAAGGCAAAATTGGTTTGGACATTCCTAGCTCACGAAGGGAAGGAACTGGAGAGCAGTTGGTCTTGAAAGGCGCTCGAGGGAATAACCTGAAAAATGTGACGGTTGCCTTTCCTTTGGGCACCTTGATTGTAGTTACTGGAGTATCAGGAAGTGGGAAAAGTACCCTAATCCACGAGACCTTATTTCCTTTGCTCAATCGGGAGTTTTACAACTCCAAGAAGGAACCCATGCCTTTTGACCGCATTGACGGGTTGAAGCAGTTGGACAAGGTGATTGAAGTGGATCAAAGCCCCATTGGCCGAACGCCTCGATCGAATCCTGCTACCTACACGGGCATGTTTTCGGACATTCGCACGCTGTTTACCGAGCTTCCTGAGTCCAAGATTCGCGGTTACAAACCGGGAAGATTCTCCTTCAACGTGAAGGGTGGACGCTGTGAGGATTGTGAAGGAGCGGGAATGAAGCTGGTGGAGATGGATTTCCTTCCTGACGTGCACATTCCATGTGAGACCTGCAAGGGGAAGCGGTACAACCGAGAAACGCTAGAGGTCCGCTTTAAAGGAAAATCGATCTCCGATGTTTTGGACATGACGGTAGAGCAAGCAGTCGAATTCTTTGAATTTCAACCCAAGATCCTTCGAAAGGTCATTACCTTGAGTGAGGTGGGATTGGGGTACATTACCCTTGGACAGCATGCCACGACCCTTTCTGGAGGCGAAGCACAGCGGGTAAAGTTGGCCACCGAGTTGTCCAAAAAAGATACGGGCAAAACGTTCTATATTTTGGATGAGCCGACCACGGGCTTGCATTTTCAAGACATTGACTTGTTGATGAATGTGCTCCAAAAACTAGTCGATAAGGGCAATACTGTCTTGGTCATCGAGCACAACTTGGATGTGATCAAGGTGGCAGACTACCTGATCGATATGGGACCTGAGGGTGGCAATAAAGGAGGAACCGTGGTGGTGCAAGGAAGCCCAGAAAAAGTAGCTGCTCATCCAGACAGTCACACCGGAAGATTCTTGAAGCAGGAATTACATCGCTGAAAATAGGCTTAAAATCAAGCCGTTCGCCCTCTTATCAAATTGGGAAGCCTAGCTTGGTTTCCTTGGTTAACTTTGACAAGCATGAACAGGAGCACACTCTATTGGCTATTGCAGGTATTGGGCTGGGGAAGCTTTGCTTTTGTCAATGTGTTTTTTGCTTCCTTATCTGAGGGGATTTCTCCCCTGCAAACCTGGGCTTTTGTGGCCTTGGCTGCTTTTTACCTGCTTTCTACCCATGCTTTCCGACTACTCATCAAATCGTACGACTGGTTTCGTCTAGGAATCTTCCGTTTGATCGCCCAGGTGCTTGTGGCGGTAGGTCTATTGGCGGTAAGTAACGTCTTGGCTCAGGTACTCATCAATTTGGCTTTTGGTACGCTAAACCCTGGTTTCGATTTTCGAGCATTGGTGATTTCGGTCAACTTGTTTGTGAGTTTTCTCTACTACGGGTTTTGGGTGCTCCTTTATTTTGTCTTCCACTTTTTGGACAATTACAACACCACGCTTCGGTACGAGGCTAAAATCAGTGAGATCCGACTCAATCATTTGAAGAGTCAGCTCAACCCCCATTTTATATTCAATGCCTTAAATTCGGTGCGTGCCTTGGTTGATGAGGATCCTGTCAAAGCCAAATCTGCCATTACCCGAATTTCGAACATGCTTCGTTTTTCCCTGATGCTGGACAAAAAGCAGGTGATAGACCTCGCGGATGAGCTGGCTACGGTGAAGGATTACCTAGCCTTGGAGTCCATCCGTTTTGAAGAGCGCCTGCAGGTAGACTACCAGATTGAGGAGGGAGCCTATGGCTATAAAATTCCCCCGATGATGCTGCAGACCATTGTGGAAAATGCCATCAAACATGGGATATCCAATTTGGTCAAGGGAGGGCTGATTGAAATTAAATGTAGAGAAGGCCTGCAGGACGAACTGTACATTCAGGTAAAAAATAGTGGACAATACGCGCCCTTGCCGGCAAGCAAACTAAGAGAAGAAGAAGGTCATGGCATAGACAATACCCAACAGCGCTTGGCCCTCTTGTATGGCAATCAGGCAAGCTTCCGAATCTTCAACGCTGGAGGCCAATTTGTGATTACAGAAATAAAAATTCCGAAACAAAGACTTACTTTAGACTAATTAACTCGATTGATATGAGAGCCCTGGTAATTGATGACGAACGTTTGGCCCGTAAGGAGCTAATCAATTTATTGAATCAACTGGAAACGGTAGAAGTGGTAGGCGAAGCAGTGAATGTGGAAGATGCCAAAGAAAAAATTGATCAACTCCAGCCGGATGTGATTTTTCTAGACATTCAAATGCCTGAAAAAACAGGCTTTGACCTACTGGAGGAGCTAGACCAACTCCCGCATGTCATCTTTACTACTGCTTACGACGAGTACGCGCTCAAAGCCTTCCAAGTGAATGCCTTGGATTACTTGCTTAAGCCCATCGAGCCGAAGCGATTAGAGGATGCCGTGCAAAAGCTTCAGGGAAAAATAGAGGGCATTGCCAAGCGAGAAGGACAGGAAGGACTAGGAAGCCAGAAGAAGCTGACCTTAGAGGATCAGGTATTTGTGAAGGATGGAGACCGCTGCTGGTTTGTGCGACTGTCCAATGTGCGCCTTTTTGAGTCGGATGGCAATTACATCAAAGTGTATTTTGACAACTTCAAACCGATGATCCACAAGTCCTTGAATGCCTTGGATGAGCGATTGGATGAAAAGTCTTTTTTCCGAGCTAGCCGCAAGCACATCATCAACCTAGGCTGGGTGGAGGCGATTGAGCCTTGGTTTAACGGTGGCTTGGTCGTGACCCTCAAAGGAGGAGATCGTATTGAGGTGAGTCGCAGACAGGCTGCCCGATTTAAAGAAATGATGAGTCTGTAATTATCGCTAACAGACCACAGTCAACGGGCCACAGCTCACCTAATTGAACCTAAAGCCTTATTTTCTTTGGTTAGTGGTGAAAAAGAGGATAAACACCTATCCTAAAAAGAGAACCTCAATTTCCAAAAAATAGATTGATGTCTTTTTCCAAAATCACTATTCAAACGATCCTGTTGGCAAGTCGAAAGAAAGCCTGGGAACACTACACCGAACCCAAGCACATAGTCCAGTGGAATTTTGCTTCCGAAGACTGGTGCTGCCCGGCAGCCAGCAATGACCTGGCCGTAGGAGGGAAGTTTTCTTGGCGGATGGAAGCGAAGGATGGAAGTTTTGGGTTTGACTTTGAAGGAGTGTATACCGAGGTAGTTCCACTTGCAAAAATCAAGTATGTTTTCATGGATCAACGAGAAGCTGAAATCTTGTTTAGTGACTTAGCTGAAGGAACCTTGGTCCAAATTGTCTTTGATGCTGAAAACGAGAATAGTTTAGAGCTCCAGGAGGAGGGATGGCAATCCATTTTAACCAATTACAAATCCCATACGGAGAAAAGCTAATTCGTCCCGTTCAAGGGCAGAGGTGATATTGAAGTCTACCGTAGTCGGGCTGCCCGATTTAAAGAAATGATGAGTTTGTAACAATCCAGTAAGTATCAATTTTAATCCAAATGAACTTTCGTAAAATCACCGTTCAAGCCGAAATTTTGGTTGCTAAAAGCAAGGCCTGGGAGTATTATACCTCTCCAAAGCACATTGTGAAGTGGAATTTTGCTTCTGACGAATGGCACTGTCCTCGAGCGAGCAATGAGTTGGTGGTAGGTGGAACCTTTTCTACTCGAATGGAAGCTAAATTCGGGGATATTGGCTTTGACTTTGGAGGCATCTATACCGAGGTAAGGCTTCAAGAGGGATTTACTTACAAGTTGCCCGACGATAGAGAAGTCACTGTTAACTTTTTCGAAAAAGAGGAACATACCCGTGTCCAGGTGATTTTTGATGCCGAAACGGAGAACACACTCACCCTTCAGAAACAAGGCTGGCAGACCCTTCTCAACCAGTACAAGAAGTATACTGAAGCCAACTAATACAGCACTTCCTCCTTTCGGATTCGCTTACAGCAGGTCGTTTGCCAAATTCGCCAGTTCAGAGCGCTCCCCTTTTTCCAGTTTCACATGCGCATAGAGCGGATGGTCCTTGACCCGATCGATAAGGTAGGATAGGCCGTTGGATTGTGCATCGAGGTACGGGGTGTCAATTTGGAAGACATCTCCCGTGAAGATGATCTTCGTATTTTCTCCAGCCCTAGAAATGATGGTTTTGATTTCGTGCGGGGTGAGGTTCTGAGCCTCATCGACGATAAAGAAAATATTGGACAGGGACCTGCCTCGAATGTAAGCGAGGGGCTGGATCACCAGTTTTTCTTGGTTGACGAGCTCCGTAATTTTTTGGTATTCCTTGTCGGTCTCTTTGTATTGGTTTTGGATAAACTTCAAGTTGTCCCAAAGCGGCTCCATGTAAGGATTGAGTTTGGACTTGATGTCTCCCGGAAGGTACCCGATGTCTTTGTTGGACAAGGGGACGATGGGGCGAGCCAGAAAGATTTGTTTGTATTCACGCCGTTGTTCCAAGGCGCCTGCCAAGGCAAGGAGGGTTTTTCCCGTACCGGCTACCCCTTGAATAGATACGAGCTTGATTCGTGGATTTAGAATGGCATGTAGGGCAAAAGTTTGCTCTGCATTGCGAGGCTTGATGTTGTAGGCGAGTTGCTTGTCTACACGGGTGAGGACATTTTCATCGGCATTGTAGTAGGCGAGTACCGAATGTTTTTGACTTTTTAAAATATAAAAGGCATTTGCTTTTCGCTTTCGATTGCCAAGGATCACTTTCGCCTCAATGGAACCGCGCTCATACAAGGTGTTGATTGCTTGCGGATCCAGGTCTTCTAAGAGGTATTTACCTGTATTTTCTAGTTCAACAATGTTTTTGATCTTCCCTGTTTCGTAATCCTCGGCAAGGATATCTAGGGATTTGGCCTTTAAGCGGAGGTTGATGTCTTTGGAAACCAGGATGACTTTCCGGTCCTTTTCATGCTGCTTGAGGTAGAGCGCGGCATTTAGGATCTTGTGGTCGTTCTTTTCCTCCCCAAAAATGATGTTGGCATTCAGGTTGTTATCCGGGTTCATCAACACCTTGAAGTTCCCCTTTGTTTTTCCATTGAGGGGCGTCCACTCATGGATCATGTGATCTTGAGACAGTTTATCTAATAGTCGGATAAACTCGCGGGCTTCAAAATTTTTGGTGTCATTGCCTTTTTTGAATTGGTCCAGCTCCTCAAGTACGGTGATCGGGATGACCACGTCGTGCTCGGCAAAGTTCATGATGGAGTTGTGGGTGTAGAGGATTACGGAAGTGTCTAGTACAAAAATTTTCCGGTCTTTATCGGATTTGGCTTTAGGCATCGGCAGGAACAGAAAAGGGGTGAATGCTTTTAAAATTTATAAAAATATCCGCAGCTCTCTACTAGTTTCTATGCTAATTTATGGTTAAGAAATTTGCAGATTAGATTAATGAATTGACTATCAATGGGATAATCAATCGTTGACAGACCATGGTCCACCGCTAACAGACCACAGTCCACAGCTGATCGTAGTCTTAATACGATTTGACTCATTAATAACCAGCTGCCGACTGTCGACTGTGAACCGTTGACAAAAATGGTCTACGGCTAACAGACCACAGTCCACAGCAGATTGTAATTGTAAAGACAAAGCGTACTAGAACCCCGATTGACTGTGGACCGTTGACCGTTAGCAGTGGACAAAATTCAATTGGCTGTCAACCGTTGACTAATTGACCTTCTGCCAAAAACCAAGGTTTAGCGATTAGTCGAGTAGTGCTCGGATGTCGTCATTGTCTAGGCTCTTCATAAAGCTCTCTTCATTGCTGATGAGCTCCCCTGCGAGTGCGAGTTTGCGGTCTTGAAGGGCCATGATTTTTTCTTCAACCGATCCACGGGTGATAAACTTGTAGATGATCACCTTGTTCTCTTGGCCAATGCGGTGTGCCCGGTCAATGGCTTGAGCTTCGACGGCAGGATTCCACCAGGGGTCAAGTAGAAATACATATTCCGCCTTGGTCAAGTTGAGGCCGACTCCACCCGCTTTGAGAGAGATCAAAAATACCTTGCAGGTATCGTCCGTCTGGAATTTTTCTACCTGTGCCTGTCGGTCTCGAGTCGCGCCATCCAAGTAGGCATAAGGGATATTTTCCCGATCTAGAAATTCCCGAACGATGGATAGGTGGCGCACAAACTGGCTAAAAACGAGCACCTTGTGATTTTCGGAAATGGTTTCCTGCAGCATGTAGGTGATGTCTTCCAGCTTTCCAGATTCCCCGGTATAGTCCTCGCGCACCAACTTGGGATGATTGGCAATCTGCCGTAGCTGGGTCAGGCCTCGTAGCAAGGTAAACTGCTGGCTTCCTCTACCAGTACCCGCTAGTTCTCCAATGATTTTTTCGCGGTAGTAGCTTTTTACCTCTTCGTACACTTTTTCCTGTGCGGCGGTCATGTCCGAATATTTGATGTTCGTGATTTTTTCGGGCAGATCTTTGGCCACCTGAGATTTTAGTCGGCGAAGGATAAAAGGCTTGATCATCGCATGCAAGCGGGAGGCCTTCTCCTTGTCGTGCTGCTTTTCGATGGGATGAAGAAACTGCTTTTTGAAAATCAGTTGGTTGCCCAAAAGCCCTGGGTTCACAAAGTTCATCTGGGACCACAGGTCCATGGTGCCGTTTTCTACTGGAGTACCCGTAAGAATCAGTCGACGCTTACTTTTCAGTTTATTGACAGCTGTTGCAATATTGGAATTTGGATTTTTGATTGCTTGCGATTCATCCAAAATGATGTAGTTGAAATAAAATTCGCTCAGCTGGTCAATGTCCATCCGCACGATGCCATAGGAAGTGAGCACCACATCGTAGCCCCGGAATTTCCATGGATCCTTGTTGCGCTGGGTTCCTGAATACACCAATATATTTAGATCAGGGGCAAATTTTCTTGCTTCCAATTCCCAGTTGTAGATCAAGGAGGTAGGCATCACCAAAAGGGAGGCAAAGCCGGGGTTCTCCTCCTTTTCATAGGCGAGGAGTGCTAGCGTTTGAACCGTTTTACCCAGACCCATGTCATCGGCAAGGCATCCTCCAAACTGGTATTCGTTCAAGAATCGTAGCCAATTGTAGCCCGCGTTCTGGTAAGGACGGAGTGAACCTTTAAAGGTATTTGGAAGCGCATAGTCGTCAATGGCGTCAAAGTTGCGGAGGCGCTCCAGCTTCAAGCTGAGGTTGAGGCGAATCAGCTCCCCGTTCTGCAGCTCGCGCGCAAAGGCCAGGTGATGTTTGCGAAGCACCAATTCCTCTGCGCTGCGTTCTTCGATAAAGTTAAAAAGCTCTGAATAGTTGATAAACCAGGAGGCTGGGATTACCGCGATTTCTCCATTTGGAAGCTCAAACTCATGCTTACCTTGGATGAGGAGCTTTCGAAGTTTGGCAAAGGGGACTAGGTAAATGCCGAACTTGATGAGTGCCTTGACATCAAACCAGTCGATATTTTCATTGACTTCAATCGTAATATTTGCTTTGCCAATGTGGTAGATCTTACCGTTTAGGCCGCCTTTTTGAACGATTTTGATTTTGTTCTCACGGAGGTAGTCCTCTTGATTGCCTAGCCACTCAAAAGCTTGTGTTTTGGACAGCGCAGTCTTGCCATGCATAAACTCTAGCCCTTTTTTCTTCAGGATGGTCAGGTAGCGCTCCTCCAATTTGGTGGTACGGACGGTTTTGAAAAAAGTAAAGTTGCCGTCTTTTTCCTCATAGCGGCAGGAGTTGCCACTGCCCTCTCCTGCATGGAGGAGGGTTCCAAAATCAAATTCCCCATACTTAAACCGAGGTTCTAGGACAATAATATCCTCAGAGGGGAGGGAAATTTCATCGCCAAACAAGGTTTCTACTGGTACACCACCTGGCAAGCCGCTTACGGTCAAGAGGGCCTCGGGAGTTCCCTGTTCGGTGTGGATATCAAAGCCTTTGGCGACTACCTCAAATTGAGTAATCAAGGAGTTGACAAATTTCCGGTAGTATTCGGGCTCGAATTTTCGCTCGATTAAGATTGCATTTTTTGTGAGGAAGGGTTGTAATTTTTTACCGTCAATTCCCTTTTCAAAATGAAACAGCTGTTGGTTGACAATCAACCATGCTGGGTCCTTGCAAATCAAGTAGCCTCCTTTGTGTTGCCAGGCGAGTTTTTGTCCCTGAAACTTTATGATTGGATAATACTGGGTGTTGAACTCTCCCTTGTCGAAGTGAAATTGAATGGTAGCGGGTTCGGTTTGAATACTAATTTCTCTTCCGGAGGGGTTGCCATCGGAGGCGGTTTCAAACAAGCGCTTTCCTCCGAGTAGGGTAAGAATTTTCGCACGTTTGATCTCTAGGTTTTTGAAAAGTAACTCTTGGATGGTCGGGTCAGCGGTCTTGGGATCAAAGATTTTTTGGAGAAAATCCTTGGGCTTCAAATTCCCTTTTTTCATGTAAGGCTTGACCACCACATCTTGTTGCATGCTGTCTATCAGCCGGATCAATTCGTAATCTTGTTCATCTAGACCCGAATCAAACTCCCGTGCATTGGCAGAACTAATGTTTTGATAGGCGTAGGTCAGCCGACCTTTATCATCTAGGGGAACTACGTAAGACTCAAAAAGTAGCCCCAAGTACTCATGACTGAATATGGAATAAATTAGCTGGAAAGGCTGATCTGGATCAACAATCATAAGTAATTAAAAAACTATATATATACTACAAACTATAAGTCGCTTCTACTGCTTCCTTTTTAGGATACTTTATAGATACACGAAAAGGAAAATTACGGATAAAAAGAGAATAATTTGTCGTTTTTGCTGATTCTTTTGAAGAAAAAAAAGAGAGACCTGTGAGTCTCTCTTTTCAATAAATCGGGCTGGGGTGGCGGTTATTCTTCGATTTCTTCTTGTGGTTTGGCAGGTGCCTTAGGGCTTGCTTCAGGAAAAAACCGATTTTGAAATAGTAGGATGATGCCTACCCCTATAAATATGGAAGCATCCGCCACATTGAAAATGGGCCATAAGGCAGTATATCCACCTCCCCAAATGGGTACCCATTCAGGGATGTAGCCTTCCCATATGTCAAAGTAAAACATGTCCACAACCTGTCCATGAAACCAGGGTGTTGGGGCGTTGTAGGGGGCGTTGTCAAGCCATACGCCATAGAATACCGAGTCCACCAAATTGCCAATGGCACCACCCAGGATCAAGGCAATGCAAAAGGTATAGCCCACATGGGTGTTTTGCTTGATCAGGTAGTAGAGGTAATAGCCAATGCCGAACATCGCCACCAAACGGAAGGAGGTGAGGATCATTTTTCCATATTCTGAACCGAGCTCCATCCCAAAAGCCATTCCTGGATTGGTGGTGTAGTGCAACTTAAACCAGTCCCCGAAAATTAGGATTTGCCCAGGACTTCCAAAGTCCATCTGAAAGTGCACCCACATTTTGGTGGCCTGATCTAAAGCGATTACCAAGAATGCAATACCGAAATATTTGAGATAATTATTCATGTCCTACAGCTTATGCCTTGAGTAGTTGTACTGCCAATTCAAATTCATCCATGTCCAATACGGTCTGCTCTCCAGCGATGGTACCTACAGAAAGTGAAATTGCCTGTGTTTCTTCTTGAATATAGGATCCAAATTTGGCAATAGCAGCATTCACTTCCGCGTTGGAATCTGCTACGAGCAGCTTGATTTTATCTTGTACCTCCAGACCTAGGTCCTTTCGAAGGTTCTGGATGCGGTTGACCAAATCTCTAGCGATACCTTCCTGCTTCAACTCTTCCGTTAGGTTTACATCCAGTGCTACCGTCACGCCTTGGTCAGAAGCTACGGACCAGCCTGGGATATCCTGGGAGCTGATCAATACTTCTTCCAGAAGCAGGTCGATTTCTTCACCTTCTACAGAAAGAATAAAATGCCCCTCAGTTTCGATTTGCCCAATTTCGGTGGGCCCCCAGTTCTGGAGGGCAGCTACGACGAAGCGCATTTTTGGACCCAACTTCTTACCCAAGAGGGGCAAGTTGGGCTTAATTTGCTTCACCAAGATCCCGGAGGCATCATCCAAGTATTCGATTTCTTTGATGTTGACTTCCGTCTGGATGAGCTCGGCCACATGGGCGACCTGGGACTTGAATTTTTCGGAAAGTACAGGCACGAGGATGCGCTGCAAAGGCTGGCGAACCTTGATTTTTTCCTTCTTGCGCAGGGAGTGTACCAGCGATGAGATGGTTTGTGCCAGGTCCATGCTGGTTTCCAAGTCAGGATTGATGAGTGAATGATTGGCACTTACCCAATCGGTCAAATGCACGGATTCTTTGGCGGTTTCTCCTGCTTCGGTCAAGTTTTTGTACAACCAGTCCGCATAGAATGGCGCGAAGGAAGACATCAGTTGGCTGAGTGTAAAGAGGCACTCGTACAAGGTCTCGTAGGCGGCCTGCTTGTCGGCCTGCATGTCACCTCTCCAGAATCGCTTCCGAGCAAGGCGCACATACCAGTTGGAAAGCTGGTCTACAGTGAAGTTCTGAATGGCGCGCGTTGCCTTGGTGGCATCGTAGCCGTCCATGGCTCCTTCTACTTCCAGAATCAGGGACTGCAACTTGGATAGGATCCATTGATCGAGCTCTGCGCGCTCCTGAACTGGGATGGCTTTTTCTTTGCGGTATACAAACGCATCGAGGTTGGCATACAGGGCAAAGAAGTTGTAGGTATTTTGAAGCGTGCCAAAGAAGCGGCGTTGCACCTCAGTGACTCCGTCAAGGTTGAATTTTAGGTTGTCCCAAGGGTTGGCATTGCTGAGCAGGTACCAGCGCAAGGCATCGGGACCGTATTCCTTGAGGGTTTTGAAAGGATCGACGGCATTGCCCAAGCGCTTGGACATTTTGTTGCCATTTTTGTCAAGGACCAATCCATTTGCAATCACATTTTTGAAGGCAACGCTATCGAATAACATCACAGACAAGGCGTGGAGGGTAAAAAACCAACCGCGAGTTTGGTCCACTCCTTCAGCAATGTAATCCGCAGGGAAGTTGGCCGCAAAGATGTCTTGGTTTTCAAAAGGATAATGCCACTGGGCATAAGGCATCGCACCGGAGTCAAACCACACGTCGATCAAGTCGGTCTCTCGGAACATTTTTTGTCCCTTAGGGGAAATCAAGATGACTTCATCTACATAAGGACGGTGCAAATCCAATTCCTTACCCGCATAAGGGGAGGCAGTCATGAAGCCTGCAGCGACTGATTTTTCGATCTCTGCTTCTAGCTCCGCGATGGAGCCGATGCATTTCTCTTCCGTACCGTCGGTCGTTCTCCAGATAGGAAGTGGCGTACCCCAAAAGCGAGAGCGGCTGAGGTTCCAGTCCACTAAGTTTTCGAGCCAATTGCCAAATCTACCGGTTCCGGTGGCCTCTGGTTTCCATTGGATGGTTTTATTGAGTGCCACCATGCGGTCCTTGTAGGCAGTGGTTTTGATAAACCAGCTTTCAAGGGGATAGTACAAGATCGGCTTGTCTGTTCTCCAGCAATGCGGATAGCTGTGCTCGTATTTTTCGACCTTGAAGGCCTTGTTTTCATTTTTCAGGAGGATAGAAAGGATCACATCCGTGTTTTTGTAATCTGCTGCCGACTCGTCGTCTTGCGTGTAGTTTTTGACGTAGAAATCGTTTGGCCCAAAGGTCTTGTGTGCGCTGATTCCATGTTCCTGCATCTTGACGACCAGGTATTCGCCGACGATGGGCAAGAATTTTCCTTGGCGATCGACTACAGGTACTTCATTGCCGAGTTCGTCTTGTACAAAAATGCCCGGCACTTTTTGCTGCACGAGGGTTCGAAAGTCATCTGCACCAAAGGCCTTGGCCAAGTGCACGATGCCCGTACCGTCTTCGGTGGTGACATAGTCTCCGGCTACCACAGTGAAGGCTGGGTGTGGGAGGGACAAGCCTGGGATAGGGAGCAGCTGCTCGTATTCCCATCCGATCATGGTTTTTCCTTTAAACTCCTCCAGTACCTGGTAAGGAATCAATTTGTCGCCAGGATTGTAGGCTTCGAGAGCGAGTTCGGCTGCTTTTGGGGAAAAGTAAGCGGCTAGGCGTGCCTTGGCCAAAATCACATCCACAGGGAGGTGGGTGTAGGGATTGAAGCTGCGTACTTTGACGTAATCTAGATTTTCTCCAATGGCCAAAGCCGAGTTGGAAGGCAAAGTCCAGGGCGTAGTTGTCCAGGCCAGGATGTAGGTATTGGGCTGGTTTTTTAGTTTAAACTGACCCGTGATGGAGGTGTCCTTCACCTCACGGTAGCAGCCCGGCTGGTTGAGTTCGTGCGAACTGAGTCCCGTACCTGCGGCAGGAGAGTAGGGCTGTATGGTGTAGCCTTTGTACAAAAGGTCCTTGTCGTAAAGCTGCTTGAGGAGGTGCCAAAGTGACTCGATGTAGTTGGAGTCAAAGGTGATGTAAGGGTCTTCGAGGTCTACCCAGTAGCCGATTTTTTCGGTGAGTTCGTCCCATTCGTCCTTGAAGCGCATCACCGTTTCGCGGCACTTTTTGTTGTACTCTGCTACGGAGATGGTCTTTCCGATATCTTCTTTGGTGATGCCCAGTTCCTTTTCCACTTGCAGTTCCACAGGAAGTCCGTGCGTATCCCAGCCGCCTTTTCGTTTCACTTGGAATCCGCGTAGGGTCTTGTATCTACAGAAGATGTCTTTCAGGGTACGTGCCATCACGTGGTGGATGCCGGGCGTACCATTGGCAGAAGGAGGACCTTCAAAAAAAGTAAAGGTCTTGGATCCCTCTCGGTTGGAGATGGATTTTTCGAAAATCTGGTTTTCTTTCCAATACTGAAGGACCGATTCCCCGATGTGTGGGTAGTCTACCTGCTTAAATTCCTGGTACGTTTTCACTGCGTCTATTCTGGTGAAATGAAGAAAAGAATGTATTGAGTGCTTCCCGGCACAAAAAAGTCGGGTCAAGCATAACCTTCAACATCAGGCATCTTGCTCAAAACAAGGCACAAAGATAGAAGAAATGGGCGTTGGCCGAAAGAAAAAGCGGGCGCAATCCTTGGATTTAATTCAAAGGGTTAGTTTTCTGGATTTGTAGGATTTTAAATTCTCCTTATTTTGGATTGGATTTCGT
>JBIIGH010000184.1:0-5131 GCA_044236565.1 Algoriphagus sp.
GAGATTGGCGCTGGGCTCATGGCCTGGTTGGCGGTGTCCGAACTGGCTTCTACCTAACTCTATTTTCGCTCTCCTGCTATGAAAAGAATCTATTCACTTTCGCTAGCCCTTACTTTAGCATTCACCCTATGGACTACTCAAGCCTTTGCTTGGGGACAATTGGGACATTACCTGATTGGCTTGATGGCCGAGAAGCAACTTAAAAAATCCACGCTCAAAAAAGTGGAGGGGCTGCTCTACCCGGTTTCCCTGAGCAAAAGCGGCACCTGGATGGATGACATCCGTTCCGACAGAAGCTACGATTATGCAACGACCTGGCATTACCTAAACAGTAAAAATGGGGAATACGATCCGAGCACTCAAGAGAAAACGGGCGATGCCTACGAGGCCATCAAACGAATCAAAGCAGAGTTGAAAAAAGGAGGTCTAGACCCAAAAACAGAAGCTGAAAAGCTAAAAATGCTCATTCACATGATTGAGGATATCCACCAGCCGCTGCATGTGGGCACAGGTACTGATAAGGGTGGAAATGATGTGCGGATAGAGTTTTTTGGACAGCCAACCAATCTGCATGCCCTCTGGGATAGCGGCATGATTGATCGCCAAGGGATGAGCTACACCGAATTGGGAGAAGAATTGTATCGTCGCATGACGCCTCAACTGCAAGCAACCTATCGCGCTGGAACAATGGAGGATTGGCTCAAAGAAGCGGTGAGCTATCGGCCTCAGGTGTACAATCTACCAGAGAACAAAAAGATCAGCTACCCTTACCTGTACCAGAATTTTAGCATTGCTGAAGAGCGTTTGATTGCTGCAAGCGTACGTTTGGCGCAGGTATTGGAGGAGATTTATCCGTAAAAACTTTCCTGTTTTTTTGAATTCCGAGAAAATTGTCTTAAATTCATAGACAATTTTCTTGATTATGTATCCAATTCCTCCTCCCCCAAAAGTCCATCTCGTAGCAGAAGAAATGACCTCTTATGCGAGGTCTTTGCCCCGCTATGCAAAACAGCAGGCCTTGACTCAAGGGCTGTTGTTGACTGCTTTCTTTGCCGATCGCATGCTGCTGGTGGAGTTGATTCGCAAGGGGATACCTACCTCGCTTTTTTTGACGATCAAAGAAATGGCTCCTTTTTCAGACGAGGAGTGGTCTGATTTTTTGGACATTTCGCTCAAGTCCTTGCAGCGCTATAAAAAAGAGCCAGACTACCTCTTCAAATCCATCCACTCCGAGAAGATCCTAGAGCTAGCAGAAGTGACTGCCCTAGGCTTGGAGGTATTTGATACGCCGGAGGAGTTCCAAGCTTGGCTCAATGCTGCGAGTCCAGCGCTTGGTGGCAAGATGCCACTGGAGTTGTTGAAGGACTCCTATGGACAAGAGTTGGTTATCCAGGAGCTGCACCGCATCGATCAAGGGATATTTGTCTGATGCGTGCCTTTCGCTTGGTACGGAAAAAGTATGCAAATCCATTATCGGGGGAAGGGGCTTCCCGTTCGGGTAATCGCTGGAATTCCAAAGGAACAGCGCTGATCTACTGTGCAGATAGCCGTGCTTTGGCCATGGCTGAAGTGGCGGTACACCTTTCTCTTGGGCTCTTGCCCAAGGACTACGAGATGGTCGAATTGGAAATTCCGGGTGAGGTGAGTTTGAGGTCGCTAGCTCCAGCCAACCTTCCTGTAGGATGGAATAGTTTTCCCCACCTGCTTCAAACGCAACGGATCGGCGATGAATTTGTGGCAGCAGCGGAAAGTTGCGTGCTTCAAGTACCCTCGGCGGTAGTGCCTGGGGATTTCAATTACCTGCTGAATCCCGCACATCCAGATTTTGAACGAATTCAGATCAAGAGCAGGGTGGATTTTCCCTTTGATTCGCGGTTTTTTGGGGTTTAGATCCTATTTTTTGGCCTGAAACTTAGCCTTGGCTCCATCCAAAAATGCCACGAACGAAGCAATGTCGGTGTCATATCCTCTTGGAGTAGCCAATAGCTGCTCTTGGTGGTCCAAGATGACATAGTAAGGCTGGGCGTTATTATTGAAGCGGGTGATTTGGAAATCGGCATTTTGCTTGCCCAAGGTTTTTTTCTCCTTTCCATCGTAGCTCGAGGTGTACCATTTGCTCTCGGGGAGCTCGAGACGTTCGTCAATGTACAAGGCCACCATCACAAAGTCCTCTTTCAATCGCTTCATTACCTGGGGATCGACCCAGACATTCTCTTCCATTTTGCGACAGTTCACACAGCCGTGGCCAGTAAAGTCAATGAGCAGGGGCTTTCTTTCCCGCTTGGCAGCAGCAAGGGCTTGTTCGTAGTCGAAGTAACCGGGGATGTCGTGTGGGATCTTAAGTAAGTCACCGTACAGCACCACTTTGGTTGAAGAGGTGGTTGATTCGTTAGTTGCAGTGCTTCCAGTCAGGCTAAATTGCTGCGTGGTGATTGGAGGCAGGTAGCCGCTGAGGAGTTTCAATGGAGCTCCCCAAAGACCAGGAATCATGTAGACCACAAAGGTAAATGTGACTAAGGCGAGCAGGAGTCGGGGTACCCCGAGGTGCTCCATCTTGGAGTCGTGCGGAAGTCTGATTTTTCCGAGCAGGTAAAGCCCCAAGGCAGAGAAGATGACGATCCAAATGGCGAGGAAGATGTCCCGGTCCAATATACCCCAGTGATACACGAGGTCGGCGATGGAGAGGAACTTGAAGGCCAAGGCCAGCTCGAGGAAGCCCAAGACCACCTTCACGGTATTCAGCCAGCCTCCAGACTTGGGAAGTCGCTGCATCCATTCGGGGAAGATGGCAAATAGGGTAAAGGGAATGGCGAAGGCCAAGCCAAAGGAAAACATGCCTAGGACGGGCTTCACCAGTTCTCCCCCTGCGGAGGAAATCAAGATGGAACCGACAATCGGCCCGGTGCAGGAGAAGGATACGAGTACCAAGGTAAAGGCCATAAAGAACACGCCTCCAAGCCCTCCTTTTTCTGCTTTTGCATCTATTTTGTTGACAAAGCTCGACGGCAGGGTGAGTTCAAACATCCCCAAAAAGGCCAAGGCGAAAACCACGAAAATGGCAAAGAAGAATACATTGGGTACCCAGTGGGTAGCCAACCAGTTGGCAAACTCGGGCCCCTGAATAGCGGCTACGGCGGTGCCGGCGATGGTATAAATGCCAATAATCGAAATGCCGTAGATAATCGCCTGCCGGATGCCTTCGGATCGTTTTTTAGCTCTTCCGGTAAAGAAGCTCACGGTCATCGGAATCATTGGAAATACGCAAGGGGTAATCAGTGCAGCAAGTCCAGCCAAAAAGGCCAGCACCATAAATCCAAAAAGTGATTCCGAGGCTGCAGCATCCGTTAGGGGGATAGCTTCCTGCTCAGGAATATCTGACCCCTGGGTGGAGTCCGCAGTTTCCACTGAGGAATTCGCTGCCAATGCTGGGGTTGCAGATGTAGAGGTATCTGTCTTTTGGACTGGGGTAGCTTCTTGTGCAACAAGTGTAGCGGCTTTGGCCGTGAATCTGACTTCGATGTCTTGCTCGTAGTTGATGCACTGCCCAGTGAGATCTGTGCACATTTGGTACTCGAGTGAACCGGTAACAACTCCCGTAGTGCTTAGTAGCGTAATGGGCTGCTCAAAGCGCCCTTTTCCCATAAAATAAGTGATATCTCCTTCCCATACCTCGTCGTACTTCTTTTTGGCTTGGATACCCTGAAGCTTTCCAGCCACCGAAAAATCGGCCGAGTTTGCAGGAATAAACTCGGTCAGTAAGGGGCCTAGATTCTTGTCAAAATCATTGGAATACACGTACCAGCCCATGGGAATTTGCGCTTCCATCACCAGGGTAGCAGTCTTGCCTACTTCAAGATCCTTGCCCTCCAGTCGGATGTTCCAAACAGGGGGCTTGACCAACTGAGCCTGTGCCAAAGGGCTCAAGAGCAGAAGGAAAAGTGTAAGAAGCAGGACTGGCTTTTTTGAGAATTGGAACATGAAAGCTGGGTTTACCTAGGAAAACAGCAAAGGGTATGCTAAGGTTTCTCAACCCTCTAGCGAATCGGAAAATTTACTTTCCGTGGGCAACGCTAAAGTGTCTGAAAAAGGCAGCGATGGTCTCGATGCCAATGAGGTAGTTTTTCACCCCATAGTGCTCGTTGGGAGAGTGAAGCGCGTCCGTATCCAGACCAAAGCCGAAGAGGATCGGGTCCGAACCCAGTTCCTTTTGGAAGAGGGCCACGATGGGAATGGAGCCACCCTCACGGGTTGGGATGGGTCGTTTGCCGAAGGTTTCCTCCATGGCCGCTTCTGCAGCTTGGTAGCCCAAGGAAGAATCTGATACCACGGCAGGGGCGCCTCCGTGATGGGCCTTTACTTTTACCGTCACGGAAGCCGGGGCAATGGCCTTGAAATGATTTTCAAAAAGCGTGGCAATTTCGTGCCAGTCCTGGTCAGGTACCAGACGCATGGAAATCTTGGCATAAGCCTTGGATGGAAGGACGGTTTTGGCTCCCTCGCCGGTGTAGCCTCCCCAGATGCCGTTTACGTCTAGGGTAGGTCGGATGCCAATGCGTTCGATGGTGCTGTAGCCTTTTTCTCCGTGTACATCCTGAATATCTAGTTTGCCCTTGTATTCGGAAAGGTCAAATGGGGCCTCGTTGAGGCGCTGACGCTGGGCAGCGCTGAGTTCCTGTACTTTTTCGTAAAACCCAGGGATGGTGATGTGCTCGTTTTCGTCCTTGAGGGAAGCGATCATTTTGCAAAGCACATTGATCGGGTTGGCAACAGCTCCACCATAAGTGCCGGAGTGTAGGTCTCGGTTGGATCCGGTCACTTCCACCTCCATGTAGGCCATGCCACGAAGGCCGACCGTGATGGAAGGATCTTGCATCCCAATCATGTGCGTGTCGGAAATCAAGATGACATCTGCCTTGAGGCGCTCCTTATTGGCCAGCACAAAAGTGTCCAGGTTGTCCGAACCGATTTCTTCCTCGCCTTCGATCATAAATTTGACATTGCAGGGAAGAGCGCCGGTAGCCATCATCGCTTCGAAAGCCTTGATATGCATGTAAAACTGTCCTTTGTCGTCTGCTGCGCCTCTGGCAAAGATGGCTCCTTCCGGGTGGATGGCTGTTTTCTTGAGTACGGG
>JBIIGH010000185.1:0-5130 GCA_044236565.1 Algoriphagus sp.
CCATGCCTGTACTTGCAGAAGACCTGGAAGAAGGATGTCGTGAATATACTGAAGTATTGGATGAGGTCACCGAAGGCAAAGGTCTCGATTTAATTCACTTAGGACTCGGTAGTGATGGGCATACTGCCTCTCTCGTTCCGGGCGATGGGGTCATGGATGTTCAGGACCGCCTCGTTGCTTGTACCCAAAATCTTTACCAAGGCAGAATTCGAATGACGCTCACTTATCCCCTGCTCAATGGGGCCAAACAGCTCCTGTGGATCGTGACGGGAAGCGAAAAAAAAGAGATGGTCCAGCGCTTGCTCCAGCAAGACCCAAGCATCCCAGCGGGCAGCATCCGACAGGAGAATGCACTACTTATGGTGGATCAAGCAGCAATGGAAGGGTAATACTGTCCAATTTTTGGGCGGTAGGAATTTGAAAAATAGAACCAAGATGCGAGAATCCTGCCTGTGGTAAGCAGGCAAGAAACGAGACTTAATCCTCTCTCTTCTTGTCTCTCGCTTCTTGGCTCTTGTCTCTCGGCTCTTGCCTCTTGGTTCTTGTCTCTCGCTTCTTGGTTCTTGCCTCTTGTCTCTTGTCTCTCGCTTCTTCCTTCTTTTTGCGCGCAAAGACGCAGAGGCGCAAAGAAATCTAACCGCGAACAGCTCTATCTCGGCTCTTGTCTCTTGCCTCTTGCCTGCCTGTCGGCAGACAGGTCTCTTGCCTCTTGGCTCTTTGTTCTTGCTTCTTGCTTCTTGCCTCTTTTTTCCTTTCTATTGCAAAAAAAAATATGCTTCCCATTTTTACCCAAGCCCAGCTCCACCCGCATGCCATTGCCATTGTAGATGCCTCCGGTGAATACACCTACGGCAGTCTTTGGGAAAGAAGTACCCAAGTTGCCCTGCACCTGCTTGATGGACAGGCTGATTTGAACCAGGCTCGCGTGGCTTTTATGGTATCCCCCGGCATCAACTATGTGGCAACACTTTGGGGCATTTGGAAAGCGGGTGGCATAGCCGTTCCGCTTTGCCTGAGCTATCCCTTGCCTTCTTTAGCCTATGTGATCGAGGACACGAAGGCCGCTATTTTGGTCGTAGAAAATACCTACCAAGACCTACTCCAAGCCTATTCCTTGGAAAAAGGTATCCCTTTGCTGGATGTAAAGGCTGTTCAGCAGGCCCTAGAAACTACCCCACTTCCAGAAGTATCCTCCGATCGAGGGGCCTTGATTTTGTACACCTCGGGCACCACAAGCTTGCCCAAGGGAGTACTTTCTACCCATGCCAACCTGGAAGCCCAAATCTCCACACTGATTCATGCCTGGGAATGGACTGCCACGGATCACACCCTCTGCCTTCTTCCACTACACCATGTGCACGGCTTGGTCAATGTGACCTGTTGTGCACTTTGGGCTGGGGCAACACTCCAATTTCTGCACCCCTTCCAAGCGGAAGAAGTGTTTTCCATCTTTATGGAAGGCAAGGTCAATGTATTTATGGCCGTGCCAACCATCTATTTCAAATTGATTGCAGAATTTGACTCGTATTCAGAAAATCAGAAAAAAGAGCTTACAGCTTGCATGAGCTCCTTTCGATTGATGGTTTCGGGTTCCGCAGCCTTACCCGCCTCCGTGATGGAGCGCTGGAAAGAAGTATCGGGGCATACGTTATTGGAGCGCTACGGCATGACCGAAATCGGCATGGCGATCAGCAATCCCTACCATGGAGACCGAAGAACCGGATACATTGGAATCCCATTGCCAGGAGTGGAAGTTCGCCTAGTAGATGAAGCTTTCGAAGCAGTAGCCCTCTGCACGCCTGGAGAGATCCAAGTAAAAGGTCCTGGAGTATTTGCTACCTATTGGGGCAAAGCAGAAGCTACCCAAAAGGCTTTTACCGAAGACGGCTGGTTTAAAACAGGCGATATCGCCGTGGTGGAAAATGGCTTCTACCGCATTTTGGGCCGTGATTCGATTGACATCATCAAGTCGGGTGGCTACAAAATATCTGCCCTAGAGATCGAGGAAGTGCTTCGCAGCCATGCCTTGATCAAAGACTGTGCGGTCATAGGCATTCCCAATGAAGAGTGGGGCGAACTCGTTGCTGCGGTCTTGGTCACCGAAACAACCCTAGAGCTTGCGGAACTGAAAGACTGGCTGAAGGAACGCCTTCCCAACTATAAATCACCCAAGGTCTACCAGATCTTAGCTGAGCTTCCCCGAAATGCAATGGGTAAAGTGGTGAAAAATGAACTAAAACCCTTATTTTCCTAATTCGTAGTTCAACCCAGTTTTTCCGACCATGATCAAAGGTTTAGCACTTCTTTCGTTTTGTTTTCTTGCCGGCATGTGGTGCGGCGCGCTGCTGGGCAGTTGGCTCGGCATTGATGCCAATGTAGGTGGAGTTGGATTCGCGATGATATTCTTCCTTTTACTGAAAGAGGCATCCGTCAGCAAAGGCCTCTGGAATGGAGAATTTGCCTTTGGAATTGAATTTTGGAACAAGCTCTACATTCCCATCGTCATTGCGATGGCCGCCAGTTTGAATGTAAAATCAGCAGTCTCTTCTGGACTCTTGGCGGTATTGGCAGGGCTACTGCCTGTCCTACTTGCCTTCTGGGTGTTTAAGGTGCTGATTAAAAAATTGGGGACTTCTTGAGATGGAAGAACTGCAGCAAGTACTCGAAAAAAATGGTTTGGTCTTCGCCTTTTTGGCAGTAGGCCTTTTGACTTGGGGAGCAGATATGCTTTCCAAAAAGGTTTTTGCTTCCAAAATCCCTGGATCTGCACTCGCCATCTTTTTGGCTTTGGGCATGGGGTACCTGGGTGGGCTCATTGTGGACGGGGAACAAGGGCTCGCTGATCTTCCCATATTTAAGGGCTTGTCCGTTTTAGGTGGGGGCATGTTTCGGGATTTTGCCATTGTGGCTACGGCCGCAGGTGCAAGCTTCCTCCTCATTCGAAAAAGTGGCTGGATTGGTTTGATCTCCTTGGTACTGGGCATTGGTGTTTTCTTTCTTGCTGGTGTTGCCCTAGCTTGGATGATGGGCTACCGCGATGCAGTTAGTTTGTGTACCTTGGGTGCAGGAGCCTGTACCTACATTGTCGGCCCGGTGACCGGAGGAGCCTTGGGTGCGAGTTCGGAGGTGATCGCGCTCAGCATCGCCACCGGCGTAGTCAAAACCATCGCAGTCACCATCCTCACTCCCCTATTAGCCAAGAAAATTGGTTTGCAATCCCCCGAATCAGCAATGGCCTATGGGGGCATCATGGGAACTTCCAGCGGCGTGGCTGCTGGATTGGCCGCTACAGATCCTGCCTTGGTGCCCTACGGCGCAGTCACCGCCACCTTCTACACAGGCTTGGGTTGTCTGATTTGTCCCTCGCTGTTTTACCTGATTCTATCCACTTTACTGGGTGCATAGTACTTAAATTTATCAAGCATGAATTCAACCTTTCGCAATTTTCGAGCTACCCTTGTCTGCATTTGCTTGTTGGTGGGGTATTCCTGTAACGCCCCAGAAAAAGCTAAAAATGAAGCAGCAGCTCCTTTGGCCATCTCAGAAATAGAAGCTGAGATCAAGAATTACATTTCGCAGACAACTCAGAAGAATGCGGGTTTTTTCCCAGTTAAAGACGAAAACCACGACCTCAAAATGAAGTTGGTCCGGGTACACACCGAATACCTCTCCAACCTCGGCCCAACTAGCCACTTTGCTTGTGTGGACTTGGTGGACGAGTCTGGGGATGTGTACGATGTGGATTTCTTTATGGAGGGCACTCCCGGAAGTATGGCAATCACGAGCACCTCCGTGCACAAGTTGAACGGCAAGCCTTATTACAGTTGGAAACAAAAACAAGACAAAACCTGGTATAAAATGCCCTTAGAACAATCCGATAATTCCCTACTCGGGGTCAAAGAAGGAAAAGACAGTTTCGAGTTTTACTACACCGTCACCCTCCCCACCCTCACTGAATCCGCGGAGATCTGGATTCCCATGGCCTTGTCCGACGCATTTCAAGAAGTGAAGGTGCTGGAGAAGAACCTTCCTACCGGCGCCAAAGTCTTGAAAGACGAGGCCAACACAAATGAGGTGCTTTACATGAGTTTGGGTCCAGAGGACAGCGGAAAGCAGATCGCTATTTCTTATGCCGTCACGCGCAGCGAAAAAGGACCTTATGCAGCACCTCAGCCCGATCCCAAGTTGTATTTGGTAGGCAACAAGCTGATGCCAATCGGAGGAAGATTTGAAGAAATCGCCAAAGAGGCTTTGGGAGAAAAAATCAAAGAATCGCATCTGATTCAAGCCCGAAGGCTATACGATTACATCATCGAAACGATGCGCTACATGAAGTTTGGAGACTTTGGGCGAGGAGATTCCAACTATGCCTGTGATTCCAAAACTGGCAATTGCACCGATTTCCACTCCTACTTTATCTCCTTAGCGCGTTCGGTGGGCATTCCTGCCCGATTTGCAATTGGGGCTTCCATTCCTTCGGACCGCAACGAAGGTGGAATGGATGGGTACCATTGCTGGGCGGAGTTCTATGCAGATGGCAAATGGTGGCCAGTAGACATCAGTGAAGCAAATAAGTACACCGCCTTGGCCACCTACTATTTTGGAAGGCATCCTGCCAATCGAATTGAGTTTACCAGAGGCAGGGACTTGGAACTCAATCCTGGGCCAAGTGCTGGCCCCTTCAACTTTCTGGTGTATCCTTACCTGGAAGTCAAGGGAAAAGAGGTCAAAGCACCGACCACCTTCACCTTCCAGCGGAAGTCTTAATCAAAAAAAGAGGCTTTCTCGATTGTGAGAAAGCCTCTTTTTTTTTGTTAAGCTGGAGTATCCTTGGACGTTGTATCTTTTGGATGCTCGCTACCCGCTGGATGCTCTCCACCTTCTGGATGCTCAGCAGCTTGTTCTGTGGAATCCGTAGCTTCTGCAGCTTCTTCTTTTTTACCACCACAAGAAGTCAATACCGTGGCTGAAAAGAACGCCAATAGCATAAAGCTAGCGACTGTGAATTTTACTTTTTTCATAAATAAGAAGGTTAGTGTAGCGTTAAGTTACTGATTTGCTTAAAATGTAGAAAGAAGGTGGTGTTTTTTTTATGGTTGGACGATAAATGGTCAACGGTCCACGGTCCAC
>JBIIGH010000186.1:0-5104 GCA_044236565.1 Algoriphagus sp.
CTTTAGCTTAATTTTTTTCAATATACCATCCCTTAGGAAGATTTGAAAAGAAAAAGGAGCTCTTTTGGAGCTCCTTTTTTATAGGAATGAGTTTTGGCTAATCAATAGCGGTAGTACTCCGGCTTGAACGGCCCCTTCACCTCCACGCCGATGTATTGCGCTTGGTCTTCAGAAAGGGTGTCTAGCTGCACTCCCAACTTTGCCAAGTGCAAGAAGGCTACTTTCTCGTCCAAGTGCTTTGGAAGTACATACACGCCAGGCGTGTAGTCCTTGTAATTTGCCCAAAGTTCCAGCTGTGCCAAGGTCTGGTTGGTAAAGGAGTTGGACATTACGAAAGATGGGTGGCCAGTTGCACAGCCCAAGTTCACCAATCGGCCTTCAGCCAATACGATGATTTCCTTGCCATCGATCTCGTACAAGTCTACCTGTGGCTTGATCACGTTCTTGGTGTGGCCATAGTTCGTATTCAACCAAGCCATGTCGATCTCGTTATCAAAGTGGCCAATGTTACACACAATCGCCTTGTCCTTCATCCCCTTGAAGTATTCGCCGGTGATGATGTCTTTGTTACCAGTAGCTGTTACTACGATGTCTGCCTCTTTGATCGCATCAGCCATCTTACGAACGGCAAAGCCATCCATAGCAGCCTGAAGCGCACAGATTGGGTCGATTTCGGTCACGATCACGCGTGCACCTGCACCACGAAGGGAGGCAGCAGATCCTTTTCCTACGTCACCGTATCCCGCTACTACAGCTACTTTTCCAGCCATCATCACGTCAGTGGCACGACGGATCGCATCTACGAGAGATTCCTTGCAACCGTACTTGTTGTCAAACTTGGATTTGGTCACTGAGTCGTTCACGTTGATCGCAGGCATAGGCAAGGTGCCGTTCTTCATGCGCTCGTATAGACGGTGTACACCAGTAGTAGTTTCCTCAGAAAGGCCACGAATGCCTGCCACTAAGTCAGGGTATTGGTCTAACACCATGTTGGTCAAGTCACCGCCATCGTCTAGGATCATGTTGAGCGGCTGTTGGCCTTCTCCGAAAAATAGCGTTTGCTCAATGCACCAGTCAAATTCCTCGGCAGTTTGTCCCTTCCAAGCATAGACCTGAATGCCTGCAGCAGCGATTGCGGCAGCGGCGTGATCCTGGGTAGAGAAAATGTTGCAGGAAGACCAGGTCACCTCAGCACCTAGGGCAACCAAGGTTTCGATCAAAACGGCTGTTTGGATGGTCATGTGAAGGCAACCCGCCACGCGAGCACCTTTGAGTGGCTGTGAAGGACCGAATTCGGCACGAAGGGCCATCAATCCTGGCATTTCGGCTTCCGCCAAACGAATTTCTTTTCTTCCCCACTCCGCTAGGGAGATGTCTTTGACTTTGAAAGGGATGTAATTGGAAGTGGACATAGAGTATGTTAAATTTTAAAGCTTGCCTGCCGAAGGCAGGTTAAATATGTTAAGTCGTTAATTGTTAAGTGACTGAAGCTACTGGCAGGTTCACCTTTTTGGCCCCGCAAAGGTATTGGATAAAATTGGCAATCAGAAGCAGATTCAAAAATTAGGAAAGGCAATCTCTTTGATGTCAAAGCTCCTTTGTTGGCCATTGGTTAGTTCCAAGAGGAGATTACCCGACTCTGAAAGTCCTATAATTTTGCCGGCCAAGGATTCATCACCCACCGTAAACAAGGCCTGCTGCTCAAACAAGTACAAGTGAAGCAGGTATTCCGCTCTAATTTCGGCATGTTTTCCTTTTTTAAGTGCAAGGTACGCTTGCTCCACGTGCGTAATCAGGAGCCTAAATAACTCTTCTAATGGATAAGAACTCCCCGTGACCAAGGAAAGCGAAGTTGCTTTTGGGTTAGCAAATTGGTTTTGATTGACATTTATCCCTATCCCCACTACCGCATAGTCCCAACCGCTGCTCCCTACTAGATTTTCGATTAAGATTCCTCCTAATTTGCCAAAGCCAGGAACGACCAGGTCATTGGGCCATTTGACCATCAGCCCAGGAATGTATTCTTGAATGCACCTGCGAATGGCATTGGATATAGCCATGTTGAGTACAAACTGTTCACTCAAATCCAAAAACCTCGGTTGGATCACCAACGAAAAAGTCAAGTTCTCTCCAGGCTTGGTTTCCCAGGAATTGCCACGCTGCCCCTTGCCGCGCGTCTGGTGGTTGGTAATAAAAATACTCCCCTCAGCTGCCTGGCTTTGGCGTAAAGCCTGCAGGGCCATGTCATTGGTGGAATGACAGTCTGGCAGAAAATGAATATCTTTACCTAAAAAAAGGGTGTTGGCAAGAATTTTATACATTCGTTTATACTTCGAGATGCAAAGGTACCGAAGACTCTCTTTAAATCAATTCTATGACAGCACAACAGCTGAGTAAGATTATCGCCAAAGGAATGGAAGAAAAAAAGGCTTCCGACATAATGGTGATGGATCTCAGGTCAGTAAAAGATACAGTGACCGATTTTTTTGTGATTTGTTCGGGCAATTCGGACACCCAACTGGACGCAATATCCAAGTCTATTGAGGAGCAAGTGTACAAAGCTGGCGAATCTCCAGCTTGGAAAGTGGAGGGGAGATCCAATGGGCAATGGATTTTGATGGATTATGTAAATGTGGTTGCCCATATTTTTCTTTCGGACAAAAGAGAATACTATGGTCTCGAAGATTTGTGGGGAGACGCAAAGACCACCCGTATTTCTTAATAAATCCAATGAACTTTCGAGTAGTAAATCTGTTTTAGCATATACACAAGTACCCCATAACTAGCAATGAGCGACAAAAACAAGAATAAAAATTTTACCCCAAAGGTCCCACAAAAACCAAATTTTCAACTTTGGTTGATTGTAGCTGCAGTAGCAGTGCTTTTGGGACTTACCTGGGTTCAACAACGCGGTGTGGTATTAGACATCACTCAAAAGCGTTTTGAGGATATTTATACTGCCGGGGATGTGTCCAAGGTGGTCATTGTTCGAAACATGAACCGTGTGGATGTCACGCTCAAAGCAGCGGCACTCCAAAATGCCAAATACAAAACTGAGCTAGAGGCAAATTCTACTTTCTTTAATCCAGAAGGCCCTCATTATTCACTCCAGGTAACTACCGCAGACAAGTTTCAAGCTGACTTCCAAGCGCTTGAAGAAAAAATGCCTCCTGGCTCAGAAAAAATAGGGTTCTCCGTCACCAACGAAGAAAACTGGAGCAACTATTTTGGAAGCTTTGGTTTCATGATCTTGCTGTTTGTGCTCTTCTGGTTTATGATGCGCCGCATGTCTGGAGGCGCAGGTCCAGGAGGTCAGATCTTCAACGTAGGCAAATCCAAGGCACAACTTTTTGATGCCGACAACAAGGTGAAAATCACGTTTGACAATGTGGCAGGCCTGGATGAAGCAAAAGTAGAAATTCAAGAAATCGTAGAATTTTTGAAGAACCCTTCCAAATTCACTAAGCTGGGTGGCAAGATTCCAAAAGGAGCTTTGCTTGTAGGCCCTCCAGGTACCGGAAAAACCTTGCTTGCCAAGGCTGTTGCTGGGGAAGCAGGGGTTCCGTTCTTTACGCTATCAGGTTCTGATTTCGTGGAAATGTTTGTGGGCGTGGGTGCCGCTCGTGTGCGTGACCTATTCAAGCAGGCAAAAGAGAAGGCTCCATGTATCATTTTCATCGATGAAATCGATGCCATCGGTAGATCTAGAGGCAAAGGCCAGATGCCGGGCTCCAACGACGAACGGGAAAACACGCTCAACTCCCTATTGGTGGAGATGGATGGTTTCGGAACCGATTCGGGTGTGATTGTTTTGGCAGCCACCAACCGTCCGGATGTATTGGATAGCGCCTTGCTTCGTGCGGGAAGATTTGATCGACAGATCTCTATAGACAAACCAGATATCGTCGGTAGAGAGGCCATCTTCAAAGTTCACTTGAAGCACATCAAGACCAACACCGAGGTAGATCCAAAGAAATTAGCAGCACAAACCCCAGGCTTTGCCGGTGCTGAAATCGCCAATGTCTGCAACGAAGCAGCTTTGATTGCAGCCCGAAAAAATAAGGAAGCTGTAGACATGGAAGATTTCCAAGATGCCATTGACCGGGTCATTGGTGGATTGGAAAAGAAAACAAAAATCATCTCTCCAGAAGAGAAAAAAATCGTGGCATACCACGAAGCAGGTCACGCAGTAGCGGGCTGGTTCCTGGAGCATGCCGACCCTTTGGTGAAGGTATCCATTGTCCCTCGAGGAATTGCAGCGCTTGGCTATGCCCAGTACCTGCCTAAGGAGCAGTTTCTCTACCAAACCGAGCAGCTAATTGACGAAATGTGCATGACTCTTGGCGGAAGAGCTGCGGAAGAAATCATCTTTGGCAAGATCTCCACCGGAGCTTTGAGTGATCTGGAACGCATTACCAAAATGGCCTACTCCATGGTATCGGTGTATGGCATGAACGATAAGTTAGGAAATGTATCCTACTACGATAGCAAGAGTGATGGCTACAAGATGACCAAGCCTTATTCTGAAGCTACTGCCGAGATGATCGACCAGGAAGTAAGCAAATTGGTACAGCATGCCTACAGCCGAGTGCTCGACTTGTTGCGAACCCATCAGGTAGAACTCGAAATCTTGGCTAAGGAGCTTTTGGAAAAAGAAATTCTATTTCAAGCGGATTTGGAGCGATTGATTGGCAAGCGTCCTTTTGAAAAAGAGACCACCTACCAGGCATTTACAAATAAAAAGGAGCCTGTACTAGCAGAACCTACCCCTGAAGTAGCGGAAGGCACCGAAAAGGAAGAAGCTGCGGAAGCGCTACCTCCTACACCGGATGCAGCTACTGAAGAACCAAAAACAGACGCCTAACACGAAAAGCCCCGGATAATCTAGGGCTTTTCCTTTTTTGAGGGATTGCATCTATCTTTACCCCATGCAAGCCTCCGACCTGAATTTTTCCCTACACGGAAAAAAGCTGTTCCTCGCCTCAGACTTTCACTTGGGTGCCCCAGATTTTCAATCTAGTAGGGAGCGGCAAGCACGAATCATCGCTTGGCTAGACTTCATCGCGGATGAGGCTGCGGCGATTTTTTTGGTGGGTGATATCTT
>JBIIGH010000020.1:0-18366 GCA_044236565.1 Algoriphagus sp.
CACGGTAAGGCAGCCAAAATTTTTGTTGAGAAAATCATCAAGGGCTTTGATGGCGTCATGACGCAGTATGGAGTAGGAACGGTGGCTGAGATATACGATGGGGATGCACCCCACCGTCCGAAGGGTTCTGTATCGCAAGCTTGGAGTATCGCAGAGCTGCTACGAATGATGGATTTAGTCAAACAGGTTTAATGGATTCCCTATGAAAGTACTCATGTTTGGGTGGGAATTCCCACCCCATATATCTGGAGGGCTCGGCACGGCTTGTTATGGATTGATTCAAGGAATGAATGTTCACAAGCAAGAGGTGATTTTTGTAGTTCCCAAACTCTGGGGAGACGAAGAGCCTGTGGCAGACTTTGTCAATGCCAGTGGGGTGACGGTTGATTACCGAGAGCGCCGATTTAAAAAACTCTGGAAAAACCTGACTTACCTCGAAGTCAATAGCTACTTGGTGCCTTATTTAGGTCCCAAAGCATTCAAAAAATTTACAGATTATGCCATCCATGACCGGACCGATGTGGATGAGAGCATATTTTCCACCAACTACCAGTTTAGCGGCAAATACGGAAAAAACCTCATGGAGGAAGTATCTCGTTATGCCCTAGTTGGGGCACAGATCGCAAGGGACCGAACCGACTTTGACATCATCCATGCCCACGACTGGCTAGCATATCCTGCAGGCATCGCTGCCAAAGAGATTAGCGGCAAGCCCCTTGTCGTCCATGTACATGCCACCGAGTACGATAGATCTGGGGAGTCGGTCAATTTTCCCGTTTTTGAAATTGAACGCGCGGGCATGCATGCCGCCGATCACGTGGTCGCAGTAAGTCAGTTGACTAAAAACATATGCGTACGGAAATACGGCATTCCTCCCGAAAAAGTAACCGTGCTCCACAATGCAGTACTCGATGCAAGCATCATCACCTCCTCCTACCAGAAAAAAGTACCGGAGAAAATCGTGACTTTCCTCGGCCGAATCACCTACCAAAAAGGCCCAGAATACTTTGTAGAAGCTGCCAAAAAAGTGATTGAGCGAGATCCTAAGGTGCGGTTTGTCATGGCCGGATCAGGAGATCTACTCAATAAAATGGTGGATCGTGTGGCCGAACTTCGCATGGGCACCAAATTTCATTTTACGGGATTCTTGAAAGGAGACGACGTAGATCACATGTATGCGATCAGCGATGTGTATGTCATGCCTTCGGTATCTGAACCTTTTGGAATCGCCCCCCTCGAGGCAGTGCGGCACAACACGCCTGTCATCATCTCCAAGCAATCTGGAGTGGCTGAGGTGCTTAACAATGCCATCAAAATTGATTTTTGGGATGTGGATGCCATGGCAGATGCCATTTTTGGCCTCCTGCACTACCCTAGCATCGCTCGAATGTTTACTGAACTGGGAGCAGATGAATTGAAAAAATTGAAGTGGGAGCATGTTGCTGCCAAACTAGTGACTGTCTACGATAAAATTTTAGCTCAACGCGCATGAGAACTGTCTGCTTTTATTTTCAAGTCCACCAACCCTACCGACTGAAGCCCTATCGATTTTTTGACATTGGGGAAGATCACTATTATTGGAATGACTACCTCAACCGGAATGTGATCCAAAAGGTAGCGCAGAAATGCTACCTCCCGATGAACTCTCTGTTGTTGGAGCTTATTCAACGCTACCAGGGTAGGTTCAAGGTGGCATTTTCTATTTCTGGCACCTTCTTGGATCAGATGGAAGCCTATGCGCCTGATGTACTGGAAAGTTTTCAGCGATTGGTGGCTACAGGCCATGTCGAGCTACTCAACGAGACCTACTCCCACTCCCTTGCGGCGCTCAAGAGCAAGGATGAGTTTTTTTCCTTGGTGCACAAGCACCAGGATAGAATCAAGGAGCTTTTCAATGGCTACAGCCCCAAAGTTTTCCGAAATACCGAGTTGATCTACTCAGATGATATTGGGGCTATGGTCGCTGAACTTGGTTATCAGGGAATGCTTACCGAAGGCGCAAAACACGTTTTGGGATGGAAAAGCCCCAATTACGTCTATTCCAATGCAAAGAACCCAAACCTAAAAGTACTATTAAAAAATTTCCGCCTTTCGGATGACATCGCCTTCCGATTTGGAGACAAAACCTGGGGAGATTATCCGCTGACCACAGACAAGTTTGTGAATTGGCTCAATGCCTTACCTAAAGAAGAACCCGTGGTCAACTTATTTATGGACTACGAAACTTTTGGGGAGCACCAGTGGGCAGAAACTGGAATTTTTGACTTCATGAGGCACCTACCGGAGGCGATATTTACCCAGTCCAACTTTACCTTCTCTACCCCTTCAGAGGTGGTAGCAGCCCTTTCTCCCGTCAGCAGCATTCACGTTCCTACTCCTATTTCCTGGGCAGATGAGGAGCGCGACCTCACCGCATGGCTGGGCAACGACATGCAGGACGAGGCTTTTGATCGCTTGTATGAACTGGAAAAGAAAATCAGGAAAATCAAGGACCCAGAGCTACTTCGCGACTGGGAATACCTGCAAACCTCCGATCACTTCTATTACATCTGCACCAAGTTCTTTTCAGATGGATCGGTACACGAGTATTTCAGCCCATACGATACCCCATACGACGCTTTCATCAATTACATGAATGTATTGAGTGATTTTATCTTACGGGTAGAAGCGGCTTCTAAGAAATAAAAAGGGGAATCCCTTTTGAATAAGGGAAGGGAGAAAATCACAGGAAAAAGCTACTTGACTTAGTAGCTCTCGGAAGAATTGGGGAAATCCTTCGATTTCACATCCGAAATATACTGCTGGAAGGCTTGGGTCATGATTTTATTGAGGTCGGCATAGGCCCGCAAAAATCGTGGTCGAAACTCTTGGGTAATCCCAAGCATGTCGTGCATCACCAGCACCTGACCATCCACATCTCCACCTGCTCCTATTCCAATCACAGGAATCGTGAGGGCTTCGGCTACTCGCTTTGCCAATGCGGCAGGTATTTTTTCCAATACCAAGGCAAAACATCCGCAATCTTCCAAGAGCTTGGCATCGGCTACTAGCTTCTCGGCTTCGGCCTCCTCCTTGGCGCGAACGGCATAGGTTCCAAACTTGTAGATCGACTGTGGAGTCAAGCCCAAGTGCCCCATCACAGGTACTCCAGCACTTAAAATTCGCGCAACCGATTCCTTGATTTCAGCACCCCCCTCCACTTTGACGGCATGTGCTCCAGACTCCTTCATGATGCGAATGGCTGAGCGAAGAGCCTCTGAGCTATTTCCTTGGTAGTTGCCAAATGGAATATCCACGACCACAAAGGATCTTTTCACTGCCCTCACGACTGCTGAGGCATGGTAGATCATCTGATCCAAGGTGATGGGAAGGGTAGTTTCGTGGCCAGCCATAACATTGGAAGCCGAATCCCCGACGAGAATGATGTCTATTCCTGCAGCATCCACAATTTTGGCCATGGAATAATCGTAGGCTGTCAACATGGAGATTTTTTCTCCGCGCTGCTTCATTTCTTGAAGCGTATGGGTAGTAATGCGCTTCACCGAAGCAGAGGAATGAATAGACATATACGCTTAGAGAAGGTGAACAGAATAGTTGTTGCCCGAAAAATCAACTCGGATGTGCTCAGTGAAGGTCGTGGCCAACTCAAAGCCCGTGTAATCCGGCTTGACTGGAAATAAACCGTGGCTTCTATTTACGAGCACTGCGATTTCTATTTTTTCAACTTCATGCTCCAAAAATGGTTTCAAGGCATACACCAATGTTTTCCCTGTGTTGAGCACGTCATCGACTAGAATAATCGTTTTCCCCTTTAAGGCAATGGGACTGGATAGCTGTACATCGGTTGCCGTGACGGCTTGCTTATCCAATAGTACCTCCACCTCTTCCACTTGTAGGGGAGAGATTTTGCGCAGCTCTGTAGCTAGCAGGTGGGCCAAAATAGTTCCCATGCCGGTGATTCCAGCCACTACCATTCCTCCAGAAGCATGGAGATTCCGCTCATAGATTTCAAAAGCCATTCGGGTGATCTTTTGCCCTACTTGCTTATGGTTCAGTACTTCGGTCATGGGATGATTTTTAGAAAGTGAAAATTAGAGCAATTTGCCCTAGTTTCAAAACACTTTATCGATGACTATCCTCTTCACTTAGGATATTCAAGTAACTCTGGTAGCGGTAAGGGTGGATATACCCTTCCTTCAATTTTTGGAGCACCACACAGCCGGGCTCGTTCACATGGGTACAATTATTGTATTTGCACTGCCCAAGGTATTGGCGCATTTCTGGAAAAAAGTGGGAGAGTTCCTCGTCTGCCACATCCAAAATACCAAACTCTTTGATGCCTGGTGTATCGATCAGGTCTCCTGATCCTGGCAGGAAAAATAGCTCTGCAAAGGTGGTCGTATGTACACCCTTTGCACTGTAATCAGATATTGCTTTGGTTTCCTGCCTTGCATCAGGCAAAAGCGCATTGAGCAAAGTACTTTTGCCGACTCCCGAATGCCCAGCGATCAAGTTGGACTTCCCTTGAATTTTGGGTAAAAGCTTGGTATCGAGATCCGTGTCTTTCAGTGCAGAAACTTCCACCACGGCATAGCCGAGGGGTACATAGATCTCATGAATATCTTGAAGCCAGTCACTTTCCTCCTCGCCTTCTAGCTGATCCATCTTGTTTACAACCAATAAAGTAGGGATTCCATAGCTTTCTGTGGCTACTAAGAAGCGATCGATGAAGCCTAGCGAGGTTCGTGGCTTTTTCATCGTAATCACCAAGATCGCCTGATCAATGTTGCTGGCGATCATGTGCGAAAAGTGCTGCTTCCGGGTAGACTTACGGATGACATAGTTGTCCCTTGGGAAAATCTCGTGAATAACCGCCGACTCCTGTCCCTCTTCTTTTTCCAATGCTACCCAATCCCCTACAGCAATGGGGTTGGTAAGCTTGAGCTCATCTTGCTTAAACTTGCCTTTCAATCGCGCCGAAAGAATCCCTTGGTCGGTATGGACTAGGTACCAGCTCCCAGTTGACTTGATGACTCTTCCTTTCATTTTGAGGAGGTTGAAGTGGTGAGATGTGCTAGGATGCGGTCTGCTGCGCCTAGATTAGCCTTCACCCAATGTTGGGCAGCAGCAGTCGACTTTAGGTAAAATTCAGGTTGCTCCAATTGATGTACACATTGCTGAAGCTCGGCCAAACTAGAGACCGCAAAACCACAGCCTTCTGCTTGACTTTGTGCTGCCTCTGGAAACTTGGAAGCACGTCTAGGATTTCCAAAGATTACAGGAATTCCAAAACCTAGGGGCTCTAAAATATTGTGTAGTCCTTTGCCAAATCCTCCACCCACGTAGGTAAAATGCGCAAATTGGTACAGGGAAGAAAGCATGCCAATGTTATCGATAAATAAGACCTGAGGGTCTTGCTCTTTCCACTGGGAATATTTTAGACTGGATACTCCTAGTGCCGATGCCCAACGGTCCATCGCTAGCGCATCAAGGGCATGGGGGGCGATGATCCAGAGCCATTCCGGTTTGGATTGGATCAAGGGAATGAGGAGATTCATGTCTTCTTCCCAAGCGGATCCGATCACTACGGTAGGTCTATCCTTGATCCATTTACGAATGGCCGGAAAGTCTAAGGGGTGAGCAGCAGTAGCAGCCACCCGATCAAATCTAGTATCTCCTGTATGGCTTGCATTCGTGATTTTTAGGGAAGCTAAAAGCTGGATGCTTGCTTCGTTTTGCGTAAATATCCAATCCATTTGCTCCAGCATCTTTCGGAAAAAGCCCCCATACCAGGTGAAATAGGATTGATCTGGGCGAAAGGAGGCAGCAATTAGATAGGTTGGAATATCGCGTTTTTTTAAGGCCTGTAGGTGATGGTACCAGAGGTCGTACTTCACAAAAATGCTTCGAGTAGGTTGCAACACCGCTACAAAACGCTCCGCCCAAGCCTTGCGATCTAGCGGAATGTAAGTAACCCAATCCACCCCCGCCTGCGGCTTTCTAGCGGTAGGCTCATAACCAGAAGGACTAAAGAAGCTCACCACCACCCAAGTGGTGGGTTCCTGTGCTTTGAGTGCTGCAATGAGCGGTTTTGCCTGCTCGTACTCTCCTAAGGAGGCTACATGAAACCAGGTTAAGGGCCCTGGATGAGCAGCTCGAAAGTCACTGAGTGATGAAAATAGATTTTCTCGTTGCGCTACAAAATGCCTGATTTTTGACACAAAAATGCCGAGGATTGGTAAAATCCTGGTGCTTAACTCCGTAAGTAGCCAATACACTACATTCATCTTTCAAAAGTAGGCAATCCCTTAGATTTCTATATTTTTTTTAACTTTTGCTTGGATGAAAAAACTGAGCTTGCTTTTTTTATACCCTAATCTGTTGATATGGACTAGGTTGCGATTGAAATGAGTAAAGAACTGATGATTAAAGTTTTGTTTGTGTGTTTGGGTAATATTTGTCGATCTCCCATGGCCGAGGGTATTTTCAATGCCAAAATCAAGGCCTTTGGATTAGAAAAAAGCATTCAATCGGATAGCGCAGGAACTTCAGATTACCACATCGGAGAGCTGCCTGATGATCGAACGATTCGTTGTGCTCAAAAAAATGGGGTAGGAATCCAGCACAGAGGCCGACAGGTGCACCTCAGCGATTTTAGGGATTTCACCTACATCATCGCGATGGATTCGAGCAACCTCCGAAATTTGGAAGTTCTTAAACTTCAATCTCGGTTTCCCAACAAGGAGATTTTTTTAATGCGAAACTTTGCTGCTGGAGAAGCAGGTCTTGCTGTTCCCGATCCCTACTACGGAGGGGAGGAAGACTTTGAGAATGTATACCACATTTTAGATTATGCGCTAGATGGATTGATCAGCCACCTAAAAGTTGCCCATCCCCAGGTTTTTGAAGCATAGAAAAGCGAGTTGGGCAGCCCACGGCCTAATCCATCAGTCCTTCCTGACCCCAATTCGAGTTAAATACTTACTTTTTGGCCTGTTTTCACCGCTTGGTAGATGGCATCTATGATACGCATGTCCTTCAGTCCTTCCTGTCCATCTACTGGAATTAGCGGTTGCTTTCCATCCAAGATAATCGCTGCCATTTCGTCCATTTGGGTAGTTTGATGGGTCACATGGCTGTGCTCGAGTGGACCGGAATTAGTCCTAGCCTTGATGGGACCGTATCCTGTGGAGGGTTGCATTTCGGCAAAGCCTTTCGTTCCATTTAGAAAGAATTTATCCAAATAGTTGAGCGAGTAAGTAGACAAACAGGAGGCAGTTGCACCAGAGGGGAAACCCATCTGAAAAGTAATGGTCTCGTCAACACCTTCCTTAAATTTGATGGGATCAGTTTTCGTTTCCTGCGCAGTCACCCAAATCGGATCCTCCCCTAACATGTAGCGAGCCCCGTTGATGGAGTAGATGCCAATATCCATCATCGCTCCTCCTCCGGATAGGGCCTTGTTTAGCCGCCACTGGGAAGGATCGCCAATCACAAAACCACTCAGCCCTTGGAAAAAGAGTGTTTTGCCAAATTCACCTGCCCGCTGCTTTTTGACAATGTCCAGCGTGTTGGCCTCAAAGTGCATGCGGTAACCGATCAAGAGCTGCACTCCCGCTGCTTTACAGGCAGCAATCATCTCCTGCCCCTCTTGGGCGTTGACAGCCATGGGTTTTTCGCAGATCACGTGCTTGCCCGCCTTGGCCAATGCTATTGTATGTTCTTTGTGTAAGGCATTGGGAGTAATCACATAGACCGCATCGATGTCTTTGTTGTTTTTGATTTGGTCTACAGTTTCGTAGGAGTAGCAATTCTGAGCAGGAATCGAATATTTTTGCTGCCATTGGGCTATTTTGGAGGGTGTACCGCTAATGACACCGACCAGTTTGGCTCTAGAACAATCTTTCATCGCTTCGGCAACCCGAGATCCGTAGCTTCCAAGCCCCATGATCGCGACACGCAAAACCTTCGGCTCTTGACCCAAGGCTTGGGCAATGCTATCTGAAAAAGGTAGGCTAAGTGCAAGCGTGGTAAGGCCCGCTTGCTGGAGGAAGTGGCGGCGTGTTGACATGTAGATCAGGGATTAGTGCAGTTTAAGTTAGTTAATCCCGACGGCAAGTAGCTCCCAAAACCTACTTTTTTCTTCGAACGGCCTGGTAGGTCGTTCGGGTGGTTTGCTCCAAGAGTACCACATAGCCTTCCATCAAGGCCGGGATCTCGGGTGCCTTCGGCTTTAGAATGGTCAAGAGCTCTAAGTCCTCGTTGTATCGGATCTCAAAGGTGGATTTGAGACTCTCAACCAGTTGCTCCAATTTAAAAAGCTGGGTATCCACTACCAGCGAAACCGAGATCGCAGAAAGTTGCAGCATGTTGGCGCGCAGCTTGAGTTCTTTCAGATTTTCGTAAATGGCGTGAATGTGTTTCTCCTCGATAAAAGTAAAGTCCGTCACTTTAAAGCTGACCAGGACTTGATTCTTTTTCAGCACCAAGGTAGGCACCTCGTGTGCAACTGCATGTTCGTGGATTTTGGTGCCCGAAGCCTCCGGATCGACAAATGACTTGACAAAAAGTGGAATTCCTGCATTTGCGAGCGGCTTGATCGTTTTGGGGTGGATGACCGAAGCTCCAAAGTAGGTCATCTCCGCAGCCTCACGGTACCTGAGCTCTTCAAATTTTCGGGTGTTTGGAAACAGTTTGGGATCTGCATTGAGTACTCCTGGCACATCTTTCCAGATAGTCACCGACTCCGCATCCAAGCTAGTAGCAAGAATCGCCGCCGTAAAGTCAGACCCTTCTCTTCCCAGTGTGGTGGTGCGGCCCTGCGGATCTTGTCCAATAAATCCTTGGGTCAAGATCGTCGTTTGCTCCAATAGATCAGCCCATTGATTTTGGCAAGCGGCACGGGTCTTTTCCCAATCTATTTTTGCAAATCTAAAGTCCGAATCCGTATGGATCACCGTTCGTGCATCTTGCCAAGAAAGGGGTAATCCTCTAAAAATTAAGTATTCAGAGACGACAAGGGATGAAAGCAATTCCCCGTAACAAATCAGCTGATCGTATACTTCATCGTAATTGCTTTTCGAAATGGGCACCTCCAAGATGGGCTTCGCGCTATCCATCAGCTGTTCCAATTTGGCAACAACTGGGTGGGCATCCGGAAACAGTTCTTGACACACCCCTACATGGAAGTCCCTGATCTGATTCCATTCCTGGGAAAAATCGGCTTGCACCAACTTTTTTGCCAATACTGCCTCCAGCGCATTGGTTGTCTTTCCCATGGCAGAAACTACGATGAGCTTGTTGGTCTGAAGCCGAGACTGGAGAATGGTATAGAGATTACGAAGTGCAGCCGCATCTTTCACGGAAGCCCCACCAAATTTGTACACGTGCAAAGTCCTGTTCATAGGCAAAAAGGAGTCCCAAAATTCCCTGCTGCGAAGGTAAGCAAAGATGGATGAACCACCTACAAGACAGGAGCTAAGGAAAAATTCCAGCACGTTAATCCTCTCCAATCACCACTATTCAAAAATTGGCTAAGTTTTGGAAGGAGATGTTTACATTTGCTGCTCTAACTGTAAAAACCATGGCATTACGCTCCCTGTATCGCTCACTAGCCATTATGACAATGGCAGTCATCACTTGGACCTCTTGTGGCCCGAAAGCACCCGTTATCGACGAAACCTTTGCAACCCAAACCGAAAAGTTGCTGATTAAGGTAGATACCCTCCATACCGGTTTGGAAAACCCTTGGGGCATGACTTGGCTTCCAGATGGCACCCTACTCGTCACCGAAAGAAAAGGAGAGATCCTAGTTTTCAAGGAGGATAAATTTACGGGAGAAAAAATCCAAGGTTTACCTGCAGTTCACAACGTAAATCAAGCAGGTCTCCTAGACGTGGCTGTGCATCCCAACTATGCAGAAAATGGTTGGATTTACATCTCCTACGCCAAGCATTTTGAAGATAGCACTGCTGCCACGACCATTTTACGTTTCAAATTGGAAGGCAATCAGGCCGTAAACCAGGAGGAATTGATTGTAGCTGGACCTTCTTGGAAAGGTGGCCGCCACTTTGGTAGCCGCATCGTATTTGATAAGGCAGGCTTCCTCTATTTCTCCAACGGAGACAAGGGAAATATCCCAATGAATGCACAAAACTTGAACAATGCACATGGAAAAATCCACCGCATCAAGGACGACGGCAGCATTCCTGCAGACAACCCGTTCAAGGACTCCTTGGGAACCACCAGCTCAATCTGGACTTATGGCAACAGAAACCCGCAGGGCTTAATTTACGACAAAGCGAACGATAGAATTTGGGAAGTAGAGCATGGTCCAATGGGCGGTGACGAACTCAATCTGATCGAAAAAGGAAAGAATTACGGTTGGCCGGTGATCACCTACGGCATCAACTACGATGGTACACCTATCACGGATATTCAAGAAAAAGAAGGCATGGAGCAGCCCAAGCATTACTGGGTACCCTCTATCGCTACCTGTGGTGTAGCCGTGGTTACGTCTGACAAATATCCAGCTTGGAAAGGCAATATCTTGATTGCAGCCCTTGCAAAACAGCACATTGCTCGCGTGGAAATGAACGGCACGACCTATGTGAAGGAAGAAAAACTACTTCAAGATATTGGACGCGTGCGCCAGGTAGCGGAAAGCCCAGAAGGCTACATCTATGCGATCACAGAGGCAACCGGCTTGTTAGTCAAATTGCTTCCCATCCGATAAAATTTTCGAATAACTTATTTAGAAGACCTTTCCTTGAAAGGTCTTTTTTTTGTGCTCACCTTGTCCGTAAATTACTAGTCAAAATCAAAAAGAAATTTGACGCTACCTTCCAAACTCTTTCTGTCAATCAGGCGTTTGAGTAGGATGTCCTTGACCTCGAACACTATGAAAACTTTTCCGCTCTTTCTTCTGGCTCTTCTCGGTTTGTTATCTCCTCTTTTTTCTTGCCAAGCCAAGGAAGGAGACCCAGTTCCTGATCCGGGAACTTCCCAAAAATTCGCTACGAAAACAGAGAAGATGAACATCAAGGTGGATACCCTCCACACGGGCTTCCAAAACCCTTGGGGCATGACCTGGATCAATGCAGAAACCCTGTTGGTTACGGAAAAGAAAGGGGAGCTCCTGATTTTCAAAAAAGACAGTTTCTCTGGTCAAAAAGTAACTGGACTCCCAGCATTTTATACCTCAGGGCAAGCCGGGTTATTGGATATCACTACCCATCCTAATTATGCGCAAAATGGTTGGATCTACATTGCATACGCCAAGCCGGTAGGAGATGGAGGAGCCACTGCAATCGCTCGATTTAAATTGACAGGAAATGCTGTCGCATCCTTTGAAGAACTGATCGTCACTTCTCCGGAATGGAAGGGAGGAACTCACTACGGCAGCAGAATTGTCTTTGACAATCAAAATTTCTTGTATTTCAGCAATGGAGAGCGCGGCAGTCAAGACAATGCCCAAAACCTAAAAAATTCGCATGGGAAAATCCACCGCATTCATGACGATGGACGCATCCCTGCTGACAACCCTTTTGTCAGCACTGCAGGAGCTATTCCATCCATTTGGACTTACGGCAACCGAAATCCTCAGGGTCTATTTTTTGACAAAGCCAGCAACCGCCTTTGGGCAGTGGAGCATGGCCCACGAGGTGGCGATGAATTAAATCTCCTTGAAAAAGGGAAAAATTACGGTTGGCCGGTCATCACCTTCGGCATCAACTACAACGGCACTCCCATCACCAACATCACTGAAAAAGAGGGAATGGAACAACCGGTGAAGTATTGGACTCCTTCCATTGCCACCTGTGGGATGACGATGGTGACTTCAGATCGCTATCCTGCCTGGAAAGGAAATATCTTAGTTGCTGCACTGGCAGGAACCCACATTGCTCGGGTAGAGATGAATGGAACAAAGCCTGTCGGTGAGGAAAAATTACTTCCAGGAATAGGTCGCGTGCGGCAAGTAGCGCAAAGCCCAGACGGGTACCTGTATGCCATCACTGAGGGGACAGGTCTTCTGATCAAACTTGTTCCTTCCAACTAAGGGGCAATAAAACCTACTATTTAGACAACCCCACTATCCGATTTGTGAGCAGTACGGGAAAATAAAAAGTTTGAAGTTCAAGAAAGTGAGCTGTGGACCGTTGACTGAAAAATAGTCCACCGCTAACGGACCAGGGACCACCTTTTAATCGTGGTTATAGCACGCTTTGTCTATACAATTACAATCTGCTGTCGTCTGTGAACTGTTGACCGTTAGCAATTATCCGCAAGGATTAACTCCTTATTTATCCTTGGATGGAATTGCGGATAATCATTAAACAAAATCCACGTCTACACTGAAAGGGTACTTCATTAAAAATTGAAGTGCTTCTTCGATGGAGAGGTCCTCAAATAATACGCGGTGGAGGTTTTCAGTGATGGGGGCCCGGATGCCTGCTGTTTTCAAAAAAGCATCTACAATTCGAACGGTATTGACCCCTTCGGCAACTTCCTCCATCGTTTCTAGGATTTGATCGAGGGTCTCTCCTTTTGCAAGTCGATATCCAACCGTGAAATTTCTAGAATCCGGGGAATTGCAGGTGGTGACGAGATCCCCTATCCCTGCCAGACCCATCACGGAGCTGACGGTGCCACCCAAGGCTTTGCTCAAATGTGCCATTTCGACCATCCCTCGAGAAATCAACAGTCCTTTGGCATTTTCGCCCAAGCCCAAACCAGCTAAAGCCCCTGCTGCAATGGCAATGATATTCTTCAGTACCCCACTGAGCTCTACCCCGATGATGTCAAAGTTGCCATACACCTGAAATTTTTCGGAACGAAGGAGGCGTTGCCCTTCTTGAATCACTTCATTGTATTTGCTGGCAATGACCGTAGCAGCAGGCTGATCATTGCTAAGTTCCTTGGAAATATTTGGTCCAGCCAAGCAACCCACGCGCACCGCTAGGGTTTCCTGGATGATGACTTCACTCATCGTCATGATCTGGTTGCGACGGAGCTTTTTGACCGTATCCCAGTCCTCCCCTTCCCCTAGCTTCACCACCAAGCCTTTGGTGCCATGGATGACCAAATGGTAAGGATGCAAAAAAGGAGCGAAAGTACGTGTCACCTCCAAGAAGGCTGCGGAAGGAATCATTAGAAATAAAATCCCACAAGAACTACAGAGTTCCTCCGGAGAAAAAGTGGCACGAATCTTCGGATTCAATGATTTTCCAGAAGCACTGTGCTGGGTATTAATCTCATCAACCACTTCCTGTTTACGCGCATAGACCATCACCTCGCTTTTTTCTGCAAGCATGTTGGCTATCGCAGTACCGAAGCTTCCCACTCCGATCACCCCTATGGGTCGAGACTTAGAAGAGTTTTTCAAGGCCATACCCATGTAATCTGTTGTGGTAAAAATAAAGCAAACTCATGTCCTCAGTGGCCAGATTGCCCTCCTTGTTTTTGATTAGTGGACGTTTGGCGTGGTACATCCCTACATTTTCGAGTCCATGGGTGATAATTTCATCCATAGATCGGTAGAGGTGGGGAGCCGCATCAATTTTTCCCAAGGCTTTTAGCTCAAAAATCTTGTCCAATGCCACCTGACAAGCCGCTTTGAATTCTTCATAGCCGACCACTAAGTCCTCTTGCGGGAGACGGATGAGGTCAAACAAATCCATTTTGGCATTTTTGGTTTGAATCAATTCAAAAGCCACAAAAGCCACCAAATGGGAGCTAAACACCCGATTGATTTTATGAAATTCCTGAACAATTCGCTTGCCAAGCATCTGGGTATATTCTTCTTCCCGCTGCGCATCAACAGTTACCTTGCCGTTAGACATAAAATACTCCTCGGTGTTCACTTCGCGTCCCCACTTATCTATGCTATTGCCGTCCTGATCAACATAGTTCCCCATCACATCCATGGCACGGCCTATGGAAACCGAGATGTCGGAACCTTTGGTGAAGAATTTGAAAAGGAATTTGGAGATCTTGTAGGAGTTGGAAAACTCGTCGTTCTCCTTGTAATACCGCTCCTGACCTGTTTGGCTTAGGTAATCCTGAATCAGGCTAGGCGCCTCAAGGACAAAGTGGTAATTGATGGTAACAGGAACGATGAAAATCTTGCCAGAAACATCAGAAATTCCCTGCTGGAAATTTGCGCGCTGCGCTTCTATGGCGGTACTGAGTAGTCCCAACTTTAGTTTGGATTCAATGATGCCACTTCTAGAGCGGGTGCCGCCTGGAAAAAATAAGCTATGACAGCCAAATCGAATTGCTTCCTTGGAGTAGGTCTTGAGGGTCTCTAGGTACATCAGATTTTTCTTTCTCCGATCCACCTTGTATGCCCCGAGTGCATTCATAAAGTAGGCGAAGATGGAGATATTGAATAGGTTGAGACCAGCCCCATAAATGAATGGAGGCATTCCCAAGACTGAAATAATCCAGCCAATCAAGACGCTATCTAGGTTCGAAAAATGGGTTGGAACCATGATAATGGTTCCCTTAGTTGCCAGTTCTCTGATTTGCGCAGTCTGTCCAGTAATTTGGATTTTATCCTGTAGGGTGTATTGGTTGCTGAATAAGGAGCCAAAGCCCTTCACTCGGGCGGCATTGAGTAGGCGAGAAAATCCGTAGGTCACCACACGACGCGTAAATTTGTAGTGGGTGGCTTTAAAGTTGGAGGCAATTTCTTCGGAATAACGACTGGTAATTTTACTCAAGACGGCTTTGTAGGCCTCCAGCTTCTTCGCTTTGGTGAGCGAAACCTCCGAATGAATTTGAAGCAAGTTGTTTTTTACTTCCCCCCAGAAAGGTCCTTCATCATCGGGATCTACATCCCAAGGATTTTGCTTGATCCGAAGCTTTTCTCGGTAGAGGGTGGTTTCTAGCTCTTCTTTTAAAATTTCATGGTTTTTGCCGATCAAATCTAAAATCCGTTCTTCGGAAAGGGCTGCTACCTTCTTCACGAATTCCTTGCGCTCGCGGGCAAGCTTTACCACAGGCCATTCGTCCTTTTTAGGCAAAATAGGCGCGTACTGATGCTTGCTGTAATTCTCCTCCAAGTGTTCGTTCTGTTTAAAAACCCTCAAAGATAAACAAAAAGGAACTGTTGCTATCTAAATTATTCGGGTAGATCGACCCTTGGGCTTGACCTCAAAAAAATCATGACCACAGCTGTGGTCAGTAATCCAATCACCGCAGCAAAAAGGAGGGATTGCGTGATGTAATTCATCAGGTTAAAATATCCTTCTGCCTCCATTAAGGTCATCTTCCCAGAGTTTACAGTGAGCTGAATTACATTGGAAAAATAAGCAGGCGAAATCATACTATGGGAAATGTATTGACTAAGCGGAGTCAACAAGACCACGATTAGCGTGAGCACTAACCCAGAAAGGAACCCCTGAATGTAGCTCATCTGCCCCGAGTAGGTCTTTCGCTTTTTTTCCAGAAGGGCAAATACATAAATTAATATGGCGATTGGAGCATAAAGCAGGGTATACGTCGCATGCTGTTCAATCAAGCGATCATGCCAACCTAAATTTTTCTCCAAAGCCATCCAGGCAAGGCCCGAAAGGAAGAAGAGGATGCCCCATTTTACTTCAATACGGAACTTTTTCATAGTCAGCTGGGGAGGTTTAGTGAATGGATGGTAGAAATTACAAAAAAATACAAACGTTTTGGCTAGTTGCTGGTTAAAAAAAAGGAAAGAAGTAATCCCTTGCCCATGCCAAAAAGCGTGGTATTTTTACAGCATCCTTGATCGATGAAACTAGACCTCAAACAAATACAAGTACCCATTGAGACAGAGATGTCTCAGTTTGAACATAAGTTCAGGGACTTTATGAAAAGTAAGGTCAAGCTGCTCGACCACATCACCCATTACATTGTCAAGCGCAAAGGGAAGCAGATGCGTCCCATGTTTGTGTTCTTGACTGCAGGAGTTTGTGGACAAATCAATGAATCTACCCACAGAGGTGCTGCCCTGATTGAACTTTTGCACACTGCCTCACTCGTCCATGACGATGTGGTGGACGATGCCAATTACCGCAGGGGATTTTTCTCTATTAATGCGCTTTGGAAGAATAAAATCGCCGTATTGGTTGGAGATTACCTACTCTCTCGGGGTTTGCTTTTGAGTGTGGAACACAACGACTTTCACTTGCTACGGATTGTATCCAACGCTGTACGGGAAATGTCTGAAGGCGAACTTTTGCAAAGCTACAAGGCCAGAAAACTGGATGTAGATGAGGAAGTGTACTACCAGATCATCCGCCAAAAAACCGCCAGCCTCATTGCCTCCTGCTGCTCTGTGGGAGCTTCTAGCGTAAGTACAGACGAAGCGACTATCCAAAATATGTGGGATTTTGGGGAAAAAGTGGGCATGGCTTTTCAGATCAAGGACGATTTGTTTGACTATGGTGAGGATGAAATCGGAAAGCCTTTGGGGATCGACATCAAGGAAAAAAAGATGACTCTCCCGCTTATTTATGCGCTTAAAAACGCAGACTGGCTCGAAAAAAAGAAAATCATCTACCTGATTCGCAACCGATCCGAGGATAAAAAGGCAGTAAACGAGGTCATCACATTTGTGAAAAAGAGTGGTGGCTTGGACTATGCCAAGCAAAAGATGACCGCATTCTACCAGGAGGCTCTTGCCCTATTGGAGCAATTTCCTGACTCCGCCTACAAGTCTTCCCTTCGCGATCTAGTGCTCTACTCCATCGAACGGAAAAAGTAGGGGGCTATTCCACCATTGGATAAATAGAAAGTTTGTCAATCGTCAACAGTTGACGGTCGACAGACCACAGTCAATTGCAGTCTCCTCCTAAAGACTTATGCGTGCTAAAATCTATTGTACTACAGCTTGCTGTGGACTGTGAACTGTGGACCGTTGACATTTACCCTGCTAATCCCTCGTATAGTTGCCCACGCGAATCACATCTGCAAATACCCCAGCAGCTGTTACTTCAGCTCCCGCACCCGGGCCGCGAATGATCATGGGTCGATCGTAGTAACGATCTGTGGTGAGCAAAATCATGTTGTCAGAGCCCTCCAAACCATAAAATGGATGTGAAGCTGGAATGGATCGAAGCCCGATTTCGGCTTTGCCATCTTCCAAAGTCGCCATAAACCGGAGTTTTTCTCCTTTTTCTCTTGCCTGCTGCAACAGTTGGGCATAGGATGCATCTTCGGCTTTCAGAAGTTCCATAAACCTTTCCACCGAAACACCCTGTCGCGCATTTTCTGGCACTAGGGACGACACCATGACATCCTCCACTTCTAGGGGCTGTTCAGCTTCTCGTCCCAAGATCACCACTTTCCGTGCGACATCCATTCCACTCAAATCATCTCGTGGATCAGGCTCGGTATATCCTTTTTCTTTGGCCTGCGCCACCACTTCTGAAAATGGGGCGCCCTTCTCAAGCTCGGAAAAAATAAAATTCAAGGACCCACTCAATACCGCTTCAATTCGAATGACGCGGTCTCCAGAGAGCATCAAATCGTGTAGCGTAGTAATCACAGGGAGGCCCGCTGCGACATTGGTTTCGTATAGGAAATGGACTCCCCTAGTCTTGGCAAGCTGTTTGAGTGCCAGATAGGTCTCCAAAGAACCAGAATTGGCCTTTTTGTTGGGCGTGACGATGGCCACTTTTCCTGCCAGCATTCTTGAGTAGCACTGGGCTACCTCTTGGCTAGCGGTACAATCTACCAACACCGAATTGGAAAAGTTCATTTCCTCAATTCGTGTCATAAATGCGCCCAAATCCATTTTTTCATGCTCCGAAGAAAGTGCAGGAAGATGTTTAAGGTCAAACCCGTCTTCATCAAAAGCCATGTAGCGGCTGTTCGAGATGCCATGGATTTGAATGTCCAACTGGTTGTCTCGAAGAAGCTTTTCCTTTTGATGTGCGATCATGCGAAGGAGTGCCTTGCCGATGAGCCCTGTTCCGACCAAAAACAGGTGAACTACCTTGTGTTCGGAAAGGAAAAAAGCCTCGTGAAGGGCATTGAGTGCCTTTTGCAAATCTGCCTGGGGAATAATCGCTGAGATATTCAGTTCAGAGCTTCCCTGAGCGATGGCGGCCACATTGATGTTGTTTTGGCCTAGTGCCCGAAACATCCTTCCGGAAGTGCCCGGATCGTGCTTCATATTTTCACCTACAGCTGCTACCAAAGCCAAGCCTGGGAGAAGTGCAACTGCATCCATTTCTCCAGATTTGATTTCATGCAAAAACTCCTGCTCAATCACTTCTTTTGCCAATACCGCTTCCTGAGCTGGCATGGCCAAGCAAATGCTATGTTGTGAGGAGGCTTGGGAAATCAGTAAACTTGAGAGCTTGGCCTCAGATAAAACCTTGAATA
>JBIIGH010000187.1:0-5097 GCA_044236565.1 Algoriphagus sp.
CTCTAGAATTTTAGGTGCGGCACTTTCCTCAAAAAAGGTGGCAAGCGCCTGATCCAGGTCCTGGGCATTCCTTACCAAGTCATACCCAAATCCATACTCAGCGGCCAAATGCGCCGCAGTCAAGGCCTGCTGGGTTTCAAAAAACTCGGCCAACTCGGGTTGCTTCGCCGGTCCCTCGATGAGTCTAAAGATACCTCCTGCATGGTTGTTGAGCAGGATGATGCGCAGATTTGCCAAGGGATAGTTATGCCAAAAGGCATTCCGATCGTAGAAAAAGGCCATGTCCCCAGTAATCAAAGTGACCAAGCCCTTCCGAACAAAGGCAGCGCCAACTGCCGTGCTGCTACTGCCATCGATGCCCGAAGTACCACGGTTGCAGCAAATCTCCTGAGTTCTCCTACCTAGAAAATTCAGGTAGCGTACCGCCATGGAATTGGCCACATGTATCAAACTGCTACACGGCGTGCGATCCAGGACGGTAGCCAATGCTCCATATTCTCCAAATTCCCCTTGCTGAAGAAGCTTAGGTAAGGCTTCTGAAACGCGAGACTCCAAGTTTTGCCAGCTTTGGAAATAGCTGGAATGCTGGGTCGGTATCTCTCCAAGCATCCAACGCAAAACCGGTAGGGGCTCGCTCGCCACAACCCGTGAAAGGCTCTGAAAGGGATCTTTTGCCTGCCCATCCGGTTGGATATGCCAATGGGCTACTTGCTGCTTGCGCAGAAATAACTTGAGCGACTTGGAAATGATGGACTTTCCAAAGGTGATTAGCAAATCCGGTTGGAGATCATCCTGAAACGCTTCCTTACCGATCCAATGGTCGTGCAAGGTGATGCTTCCATCTCCTTGCATGTTGGAAATGCCGTCGGCAACCACCACTATCTGCTTTGTTCGTACCAATTCTTCCAGTACTTGGAGAAGTTCGGGATTGGCTGCTTGCTGTCCTGGAACCAGCAGGATGCGCCTCTTGCCTTGCAACTCCTGCTTGAGCGTTACCAAGCTTTCTGCACTTAGGCTGTAGGTTGGGAATTCGACTTGAAACGTACGGGGTTGCTTGAGAAACTCGAATACTTCCCCCACTTCGGGGTAAAAGGGTTCACGTAGCGGAATATTGACATGGACCGGGCCAGCAGGAAACTGCCGACTCAGGTGAATGGCTTCGTTGACGATGCGATTTGCACCCCATACTTGGTCTGGGTGAACAAAGGAATCGGGAAAGCGGAAACTTTTCTTGACCTGCTTGCCATAGACTTCCTCTTGAAAGATCGTTTGTCCATCCCACTGATCCACCCATTCTGGCGGTCGATCGGCGGTCAATACCAGCAATGGAATCTGTTGAAAAAATGCCTCTGCAATCGCTGGATAGTAGTTGAGTGCTGCAGATCCTGAGGTACAAACGAGCACCACGGGTTGGTTCAACTGCTGGGCCATGCCCAAGGCAATAAATGCGGCCGAGCGCTCGTCGGAAATCGTTCGGACCTCCATCTCAGGATGCCGTGCAAAAGCCAGCGTTAGGGGAGCACATCGAGAACCAGGCGAAAGCACTACCTGCCGAATGCCCTGTGCTGCACAGATGGCGACTAAATCGAGGATGGGTTGGAGGATCAAGCGTCTGGATTTTGGATAAACTTACCGATGATTTCGCACTTCAGTTCAGTTTCCTCCCATTCTTTTTCCGGTACTGAATCCTCGGTCACACCTGCACCTGCATAGAGCAGGGCATGGGTCTGGTGGAGACTAGCCGTACGGAGATTCACGTAGATGGAGGTTTCCTGCTCGATCCCAACAGGGCCAATAAAGCCTGCATAGAAACTCCGATCCCAGCCTTCTTCTGTTTTTAGGAAGCTTAGGGCTTCTTTCCGAGGCATTCCACAAACGGCCGAGGTAGGGTGTAGGAGTCTGAGCATTACCGTACCTAGGTTGGAGAATCCTGTAGTTTGGGTATTCACTCGAAAGTCGGATCGCAGGTGGAGGAGGTTGCCTGCAAGCACGGTTTTGGGACCATGTTCCTCGTATTCACGCAGGCGGATGGTTTTGAAGCAGTCCACGATGTAGCGACTCACCAAGGCCTGCTCTTCAATTTCTTTCTGGGTCCAGGCAGCAGATTTCAACGGATTGTCTCCCTGAGCGGGCTGAGTTCCTGCCAGAGACATGGTGTAGAAGTAGTCACCCTTGGTTTCAATCAGGACCTCTGGACTAGCACCTATCCAGCTGCCGATACCGGGGAGATGAAAAAAGTTGACAAAGGAATGCGGGTAGCTGGCAAGGAGCTTGGCTAAAGTTTTGCCCAGATCAAATGCTGTTGGGAGCGGGATTAATTTGGTACGCGCAGCCACAATCTTTTCAAGTGTTCCAGCTTCGATGGCTTGGATCCCTTTTGCTACTAGGTGTAGGAAATCGGCTTTATCTTGACCAGTTCCTGGATTAACCAACTGAGGGAGCTGATCCAAAAGGGAAGTAATTCGTTTTTTGAGTTCTGACGTCGGCCCAGAATCGCGGCTTGCTTGCATCCATTGGGGCAAGTCCTCTTGGTGAAGGGGATGATCAAGCGATAACTTTTCGTAGCGGTCGGCCTGAATAAAAAATGCTTTTTTGTCTGCTTGGTCTGCAAAAGGATGTACCACAAATCCTGCAGGCAATTCTTCCAGCTGAAGGGAAACTCGTCTTGGGGATTGATTGAAGTCTTGTACAAAAGCAAGCTGGGAAGAAGTTGGTTTTCGCCAAATCGCAAAGGAACCACCAGAAGCCAATCCTTCCAAGAGGAAAACATCCAGTACTTCTTCCAATGAAACCGCCTTACCTACTTCCGTTAAATTCATTTTTTATCCAAGATAGCCATCGTAATTCTGCTGATGCAGCAGAGTTGATCGGCCTCGTTGACAATTTTTATTTCCCATACCTGGGTTGATTTTCCCAAATGTACGGGTCTTGCTGTGCCTTTTACTTTTCCGGATTTGACCCCACGAATGTGGTTGGCATTGATTTCTAGACCTACGCAATCCTGTTTGCTTCGATCTAGGGTCAAGGACGCAGCCACCGAACCCAAAGTTTCAGCAAGTACTACATTAGCACCTCCGTGTAACAAGCCCATGGGCTGTATGGTTCGATGATCTACGGGCAAAGTTGCTTCCAAAAAATCTTCCCCAATTCCAGTGAATTCTAAGCCGATATGGTCCACCATCGTGTGAACGCGAACTGTATTCAATTGCTCAAGGGTGGGTTGTGAAAGAAAAACCATGAATATTTGGGTTAAAACCAGTTTCTTTGGGTGCTGGACAAAATTAAAGAAAGTTGAACCTAAAAAAAATTTACCTGCTCCGACATGGGCAAACGGACTACAATTTACAAGGAGTAGTTCAAGGAAGCGGAATCGATGCGCCAATCAATGCCACGGGCAGGGCACAGGCTGAGGCATTTTACCGTAGCTACCAAGACATTCCCTTTGACCAGCTGTACCATTCTGCTCTAATTCGCACGCGTCAATCCATCCAAGGATTTATTGACTTGGGGATTCCCGTGGAGGCGCTACCCGAACTGAATGAAATTTCCTGGGGAGATTATGAGGGAACTCCCATGACTCCTGAAGAGGGAGAATATTACCGCATGATGCTGCACCAGTGGCAGCAGGGCAACCTAGACTATGCGATTGCAGGAGGGGAAAGCCCCAATTCGGTGGCGGAACGACTGCATCGGGCAATTCAAATCATACTGAACGGCCCTGGAACTACTATTTTGGTGTGTATGCACGGCCGGGCCATGCGTATTTTTTTGAGTTTGATCTGTCAAACTCCCTTGAAAGAAATGGATCAATACGAACACGGGAATTTGTGTTTGTATCTTTTGCAGCAAGAGGAAAATGGGGGATTTACGCTACTCAAAGAAAACGATCAGCAGCACCTTAAGGCTTTGTAGCAGATTTAGCTGTCTTGATGGCCTTCTTTTTTAGCTCCAAATTTGCTTCATAGGTACTGATGTAGCGAAGGTATAGCGCCTTGTTTTCACTCAGGTCAAATACCCGAAAAGCAAGTTGCTGCAGTTGAAAGCGTCTCCCGTCGGAGAAACTAATCCAATATTCTCCAAGAAGACATTCGTTGAATGCCGAAGTGGGGATCTCAACCAATAGCGCCGGCTCAGAATTGCCTTCGTAGATTTTGGTTGGGAAAAAGGGATTGAGTTGCGCTGCAATACTCCCCATATCGGTTTGAAGCAATTCCAGTTCTTCCAAATTAAAAAGCACCAAAAAAGTCTTCGACTCGGGCTCTTTTGCAAAGCCCAAGCTGCAGGTACACACGAAAAGGAAGAGTAAGACTAACTTTTTCATTACCCCAATATAGGTGCAAATCGGGTGCGAATGCAAGTGGATATAAAAAAAATGTGGTCAACGGTTAACGGTCGACAGTCCACAGCAGCTTGTGCTTGTAATTACAATCTGCTGTTAACGGTTGACAGTGGACGGTTGACAAATTTTTTAGTCCACGGCTAACGGTCGACAGTCCACAGCAGCTTGTGCTTGTAATTACAATCTGCTGTTAACGGTTGACAGTGGACGGTTGACAAATTTTTTAGTCCACGGCTAACGGTCCACAGTCGACAGCAAGTCGTAGTGAAATAGATATTAGAATCTAAATTTTAATTCGCTTTTTATGATGAAAGCACTATTTGCAGTGGTCCGTGGACTGTGGACCGTTGACAAAAAAAGCCCTCAGCAATTAATGGACAAAAAAAATCTCTGAGGTCGTCGGAGATTTATATTATAGGGGTAAGAATTAGGCTTTCGCAGTTCTTCTTTTTGCTTTTGTTGCCTCTTCTTCGTTTTCGTCTTCTACACCGGCAAGGATTCTTCCGCAGTGCTCACAAACGATCAATTTTTTCTTTTCACGAATATCCGCCTGACGCTGTGGTGGAACCGTGTTGAAGCAACCACCGCAAGCACCTCTTTTTACCATCACCACAGCTAGGCCGTTCTTGGCATTTGCTCTGATTTTGGTGTAGGACTTGATCAAACGCTCTTCTACTTTCTTGGCAGCCTTGTCTCTGTCGGATTGCAACTTGGATTCTTCGGACTCGCTTTCAGAAATGATGGTAGAAAGTTCGTCT
>JBIIGH010000188.1:0-5085 GCA_044236565.1 Algoriphagus sp.
CTATTCACTGAGAAATTAAACTTATATGATCCTAGTAGATATCTTTAGTTCTCCTATTATGCCTGGAGCACAGTTGTTTTTATTGATTGTTTGCTCCCTAATTGGGCTTGGTGCAGGAATTTCCTTAATGGATGCGCGAAGTACCTTTGCCAAGAAAAAGAAAAGCGATCATTAATTAATCATACGAATGGAGGTCTCAAGCCTCCTTTTTTTATTCCTACCCATGAAAACACAAAATTTCGGGAACCATACCCGCTACGACCCATTTAACCACTTTTTTCTCACGCCACTTATCCTTCTTTTTCTTGGTTGGACAGTCAGTAAGATGGATTTTTCCTCCCAAGAAGCCACACTAGATAGCTGGTTACTCTTTATTGGAGCATTCATCCTATTTCTGCTCCCATTACTCGTGCGTTCCTATGCCCTCAAACTTCAAAACCGAATCATCCTCAATGAAATGCGAAACAGGTATTTTCACTTGACTGGTAAGACTTTCGATGAGAAGGAAAGGGAATTGAAGCTCGGTCAAATTATTGCGCTGCGCTTTGCAAGCGACGCCGAACTACTGAATTTGATGGACCGAGCAATTGCTGAAAAAATAACGGCCAAGGAAATTAAGCAACAAATCAAAAACTGGAAAGGCGATTACCTACGCGTTTGATCAAGTAAAGATTCCTTTTCGCATTGCCTCCATAAAAAGCCCTTGAATTTGTTCTTGGGCTTTCTTTTTGAAGTCTACCTGCGAAAAATCAAGTGCTGGCAATTCCAGAACGGCATCAAATCCTGAATTGTACCCTTCCTTCCCGGATGCGATCAGGGCTATTTTTTTACCCTGCTTACGAGCTAGTTGCAGTAATTCATAACATGCTTTTCCAGCTTCACTTTGACGATCGTATCTCCCCTCCCCTGTAATGATCCAATCAGCAGCCGCTACTTTTTCAGCCATTCCAACCTTCTCAAAAAAATAGGGTGCACCAAATTCTAGTTTGCAAGGAAAGAATTGATTCAAACCCAAAGCAATGCCACCAGCAGCACCAAAGCCTTCTTGATCAACGCTTACTCCTTTAGATTTACGAGCAAGTAGTTCCACGAAATCTGAGGTGATCAACTCCATGGCCTCGAGTTCATCCTCCTTAATCCCTTTTTGCGGTCCAAAAACCCGAACAGCACCATTTGAACCCATAAAGGGATTCTTTACATCACAGAGGAGCGAAAAGGAAATAGCTGGAAGTTTCAAGGGCCGTTGTATGTGTTTGCTCCGCTTTAAAAAATCCGGAGAGAAAGCCGCAATTTCTCTTCCATGTGTATCTAAAAATAAGAATCCCAAGGCCTGAAGAATTCCTGCACCAAGGTCCACAGTTGCTGAACCACCCAAACCTAGGACAAGCTCGCGTGCTCCTCTTTTTACAGCATCTTGGATAAGCACCCCTGTTCCATAGGTAGAAGTCAGAAGAGGGAGCCGTTCCTCAGGCTTCAATTCTCCGATACCAGAACAAGTGGACACATCCAAATAGGCTGTTTTAGTAGAGGATTCCCATCCGTAAAATCCAAGGATCGGTCGCCCTACCGCATTTAATGAGTTGCAGTATACCTTTTCTAAACCAAGGGATGCGATTAGCAATTCGCAAGTTCCATCTCCCCCGTCAGCTACCGCCTGAGAAATAATTTTCGCATCCGGATACCCATCCTCCAAAACGGCTTCCAGCATGGAAACTGCTTCTAGTGCAGTGCAGGTTCCTTTGAAGGCGTTAGGAGCAATCAGGAAATTCATACCTGCCTTTCCTTTAAGCCTGTTTCAACTGCTTCATTCGAGCAAAATAATCCTTGGCAGCGGCCTTTACTTTAGGCGCTAAATACAATGCTGCAATCATGTTGGGAAAGGCCATGACCGCATACATTCCATCTACCAAACTCACGACCAAATCCAAAGAAACAACAGCACCAATTACAATCGTAACCAAGTAAATGTAGTTGTAGTAACCTGCAAACTTTGCTCCAAAGAGGTAGCTGGCGCATTTTTGACCGTAATAGGAGTACGTAAACATGGTAGAAAGCGCAAATACCAATGCGGAAAACATCAATAGGTATTTGCCAATCACCGGAATTCCTAATTCGAAGGCTTCAAGTGTCAATTTGACCCCATCATTTTCAGAATTTTGCCAGACTCCCGTGAGCAATATGGCAAAAGCAGTGAGCGAACAAACCACCACCGTGTCGATGAAAGGACCCAACATGGCAATTAGACCCTCTCGTATCGGTTCTTTGGTCTTGGATTGACCATGAACCATCGGGGCGGTACCCAAACCTGCTTCATTGGAAAACAAGGACCTTCTAGCTCCAATAATGATCACCGAACCAACGGCCCCTCCCATTACTGCATTGCCTGTAAATGCGTCCACAAAGATGAGTTGAAACACCTCCGGGATATTTCCAAAATACTGAATGATAATAATCAACACAGAAACAAAATAGATCCCCACCATAAACGGGACCATTTTGGATGCAGCGGCTGCTATCCGCTGAATTCCACCCAATATGACCACTGCAGTCATCAACATCATGATGACCCCAATGATCCAATTATTCCGAGTGGTCTCCGCTGCAGTTTCGGGTTCCAATAGCACAGCCTGCACCACTGCGGCCAATTGATTGGAAGTAAACACAGACAAAAGACCTACGATACCAGCGATACAAAAGATATAAGATAGAAATTTCCATTTCTTGCCCATTCCATGTTCGATGATGTACATGGGACCCCCTTGGATTACCCCTGCCGTATCTTTACCCCGATACATGATGGACAGGCTACAGGTGTAAAACTTGGTAGCCATCCCCACAAAAGCCGCCACCCACATCCAAAAAAGGGCTCCTGGACCTCCCATATTGATGGCAATGGCGACGCCTGAAATATTACCTAAACCCACCGTAGAGGCTATGGCTGACATCAATGCCTGTTTGGAAGTGATTTCACCTGGAGCCAATTTATCCTCGTATTTTCCTTTCAAAAGTTCGATCGCATGACCCATTTTGGTGAACGGAACAAAGCCCGAATGGATAAAAAAGAAAGTACCCCCGCCCAAAAGCAAAATCAAAATGGGTGGACCCCAAATCCAATTACTAAAAGTGATGATGAGTTCTTCGAAAGCGCTCTTTTTCTTGGTTTCCCAGGTTACTTTGGGGGATTTGTAAAAATCTACCCCCTGAATCGTCCATCGATTTCCTTGAATTGGAACCCGTGATGAAAAACCTTCCCAGCTACGTTGTTCCTTTTTCGTCCAAGCCACTTCTGCAAGCGCCGCCAATCTTGGAAATGCTAGGTAATTGATATCAGCTCGATCGGTTACCGTCTCAGACCAGAGCGGTGCCTCAACCCCTAAAATATCTTCTTTGCTAAGTCCTTTTACATAGGTAGCAGGGTCCCAGAGGTAAGCAGAATCCAATTCAATGTAAGCAGCCCAGTGCAAGCCAATTCTAGAAAGGCTATCGTACTGCATGTCTAGATAGGTCTTTTTGGCTGGGGAAAGCAAAACCTTGTTGCCTTGATTTTTGGCTAACATGGCATTCTCTTCTTTTGCCCAAAATTGAGCAACATTGCCAGGAAGCAATTTCCCTGTGGCTACTTCATCCCAGCCCATACTTGTTTTGTTGTACTTGGACACAATGTCCTGTACCCGCTCTACGAAATAGATGTAATCCTCTTTTTCGGTCACATGAGACTCATCTCCACCAATGTGAAAATAAGGCCCTGGGGTCATCATGGAAATCTCCCGGACGACACTATCGACAAAAGCATAGGTGAGTTCAAGCTGGGGTGCAAAAGTACTCCAGCCTACCTCGATGCCCGTGTACATTTGCGAAGCTTGAGGTGCCGTAAGTGGCAATTGGTAGTCTAAAGGCTTTTTATTGAGTGAATCCAAGCCTTGGCCTATCGGCAAATTTACCCCCGGGTTCAATTCTCCATAGGATGCTAGTACCGAATTGGTATGGCCAGGCATGTCAATCTCAGGAACAATCGTGATGTATCGAGCAGCTGCATAGGAAACGAGTTCCTTGTACTCTTCTTGGGTATAAAATCCACCTTTACCCCCACCTACTTCAGTGCTGCCGCCTATTTCAGTCAATTTAGGCCATGATTTGATTTCGATGCGCCATCCTTGGTCATCAGTCAAGTGCAAATGCAGGTAGTTGAACTTCATGCTTGCCATCTGGTCGATGTAAAACTTGACATCTTCTACCGATATAAAATGCCTAGCCACGTCTAGCATAGATCCACGGTAGGCAAATTCAGGGGTATCTGCTACTTTCCCTTGCGGAAGCAGCCAGTCCACATCTTGGACCGTTTGGTGGGCAATCTCCGCCGGAAAAAGTTGAATGAGCGTTTGAATCCCATAAAAAAGTCCTGCTTCTCCTGAGGCCTTAATTCGAACCTCCTGATCAGAAACAACCAATTCATACCCCTCTGAAGCATCTGAACCGGTCAACTCAAGGACAATATCCCCCGAATCTTTGGAGATGGGTACCTCGAAACCTGTAGCAGGCCGAAGACTATTCGCGAGAGATTCACCGATCAAAGTTAGTTTTTCACTTGTACCGACCAACTGAATTCCTGATTCAGCTGTGAGTTGAAAAGTTCCACTTCCATTATTTACCTCCTGAGGTAGTGGAATCAAACCTGCTTCGGTCATGGAGGTAGGCTTTTGACAGGATCCTAAAACAATGACTGATCCAATGACAAGGGTCCAGAGTATATTTTTCATGCTGGGGATTTTAATCAAACATACTTTAAAATAGTATAAATCTCTTTTTCATGGCTCAAAAAATTAGAAATACATCCTTCCAAATACATGACAGGGCTAAACCCAAATAATTTTTTACCTCAGTCAAGACTTTTTCAACTATTTGTACTTACTTGAAAATTCGAATTTTATAGGTCATGAAAAATAAAAAAATACAACAAACTGAAGCATCGAGAAGAGACTTTATCAAAAGTTCAGCCCTCGCCTTTGCAGGGATCACACTTATCCCAAGACATGTCCTGGGTGGGCCCGGCTTTATCGCCCCTAGTGATAAACTAAGGGTAGCATC
>JBIIGH010000189.1:0-5037 GCA_044236565.1 Algoriphagus sp.
CCATTAAAAGGATTGATGGCGTAGGAACCCGTAAATGCACCGGAAATGGTCTTTACATCACTCATTCGCTCACGTTCGGAGCGATTTTTTGCTTGCTGAATGTAGGCTTCCGCTGTTTGGCGCTGCTCGTCTGTGATCAGTTCGGTAGCCAAGTCTGATTCTGGAGCCAAAGACAAAAAGGTCACGCCATAGATGGTATCCACGCGGGTTGTGAACACCTGAATTTTTTGAGTAGATCCTTTGACATCAAATACGACCTCTGCACCAATGGATTTTCCGATCCAGTTGCGCTGCATTTCTTTGATGGGTTCAGACCAATCCAGTCCGTCCAATCCTTTGAGAAGGCGATCTGCATAGGCCGTGATGCGCATGGACCATTGCATCATTTTTTTCCGTTCCACAGGGTGACCTCCTCTTTCGGAGAATCCTTCTTTCACCTCGTCATTGGATAGTACCGTACCTAGGGCAGGACACCAGTTGACGGTGGTTTCGGCGAGAAAAGTCAAGCGGTAGTGCAGCAAGAGCTGCTGCTGTTGAGTTTCGGTATATCCCTTCCAATCTTCTGCCGAAAACGAAGGCGTGCTCTCGTCACAAACAGCTTTTACAGATGAATTTCCTTCTTTTTCAAATCGTGCCACCAAGCTAGCAATGGACAGGGCCTTGTCGGCCTCTTGGTCGTAGTAGCTATTGAAAAGCTGCATAAAAATCCACTGGGTCCACTTGTAGTAGGCTGGATCGGAAGTGCGTACCTCTCGGTTCCAGTCAAATGCGAACCCAATATTCTTCAATTGCTCGGTGTATCGCGTAATGTTTTGTTCGGTGGTCACTGCAGGGTGCTGCCCTGTTTGGATGGCATATTGCTCCGCGGGCAAGCCAAAGGAATCGTATCCCATGGGGTGGAGCACATTGAAGCCTTTGAGGAGCTTAAATCTAGAAACAATATCTGAGGCGATGTAGCCTAGCGGGTGTCCCACATGCAGCCCAGCTCCGGATGGATAAGGGAACATGTCCAAGGAATAAAATTTAGGTCGAAGGGGATCAATTTCGGCAGTATAGGTGCCTTGATCCTTCCACTTCTCTTGCCATTTTTTTTCTATTTCCCTAAAGTTGTACTCCGCCATGGTGTTTGTTTCGGTTGCTTGCTGTCAATAATCCTGCAAAAATAGAAAAATTAGATGGCTTTTGTAGTTCCCTTTCTTTCTTCTGCCCAACCCTTAATTTAGCCTTTCCTCATTTTTTTTAATTCTCATGCTATTTTTTGGTAGATTAATCCTTTCAAACTTAATTTTCGCATGGTACAGAAACTCTCATTTACTCTTGCCTTAGTCGCTGGAATCTGTTTTTCAGCCGTATCTCAAAAGAAATTTACCCCCAAGCAAATCGAAGCCCTAAAAGCGGAGGTTTCTACTATTGTCGAAGCCAATCACAAGCTAAGCCAAGTGATGGTAGATAAGATCTTCAGTTTTGCTGAGCTGGGCTTTCAAGAAGTGGAATCCTCCAAGTACCTCACGGGCATCTTGGAGATACAAGGTTTCAAAATCGAGCGAGGAGTTTCGGGTATTCCCACCGCCTGGTTTGCCACCTGGAGCAATGGTCCTGGGCCTGTCATCGCGCTGGGATCTGATGTAGACAACATTCCAAAAGCTTCTCAGTATCCAGGAGTAGCATTTTACAAGCCCATAGTAGAAGGTGCCCCTGGCCACGGAGAAGGACACAATGCGGGTATTCCGCTCAACATTACTGCTGCACTTGCAGTGAAGCAACTGATGGAGCGGGAGCAAATTGGAGGTACGCTGATCCTTTGGCCAGGAATTGCCGAAGAGCTAGTGGCTGCCAAAGCCTGGTTTGCCCGAGACGGTAAATTTGACGGCGTAGACCTGTGTATTTTTACCCACGTGGCCAATAACCTCGGTGTAAGCTGGGGTCAGGCGACTGGAACCGGATTAATTTCTGTAGAATATACCTTTTCTGGAGATGCAGCGCATTCAGCAGGTGCTCCTTGGAGAGGGAAAAGTGCTGCTGATGCCACAGAATTGATGAACATTGGGTGGAATTATAAGCGTGAACACTTACATCCCCTCAAAAGATCTCACTCGGTGATCACGGATGGGGGAGATCAACCCAATGTGGTTCCTTCCAAAGCATCCATTTGGTACTACTTCCGAGATGTAAACTACAACGGCATCATGGAAATGTATGCCCAAGCAAATGACATTGCCAAAGGTGCCGCTTTGATGACTGGGACGACCATGACTTCCAAGGTGCTGGGTACGGCTTGGCCTCGGCACTTCAATAAGGTGATCGCTGAAAAGATGTACCAGAATATTCAAAAGGTAGGTTTGCCTGCCTGGGATGAAAACGACCTTGCTTTGGCTAAGGCAGTGCAGCGGGAATTGGGAGTCAAAGAAGAGGGGATGCCGACCAAATTGGACGAGTTGGGAGTACCTGTGAAGGAGCCGATCTCTGGAGGCTCTGATGACATTGGTGATGTGTCTTGGGTAGTGCCTACCGTGACCTTGCGTTTTCCATCCAACATTCCTGGACTTCCTGGGCACCACTGGAGCAATGCGATTGCCATGGCCACCCCGATTGCTCATAAAGGGGTTACGGCTGGCGCCAAAGCAGAAGCGATGACCATTTTGGATTTTCTACTGCAGCCGGAATTGGTGACGCAGGCTTGGGATTACTTCAAGAATGTGCAAACCAAGGAGGAAACCTACAAGCCGATGATTACGAAGGAGGATGCTCCTCCAATTTATTTGAACCGTGAGATCATGAATCGTTTCCGTCCAGAGTTGGAGAAGTTTTACTACGACGAAACCAAGTACGGGACTTATTTAGAGCAGTTGGGAGTAACTTACCCTACTATCAAAAAGCAATAGATTCAAGTAAAGGATTTCATTTTTCCACCTTTCTATGGAAAATTCAACTTCTCTTCAGCTCCGTGAGGCCAGCCTTGCGGAGCTGTTTTGGTTACACGAACGGATCGCCGAGTTCCCCGGAAAAGCCTCCCCTTCTTTTTACGAGGAACGCTTGCGGCATCGGGTATCACTTGCCCTGGTAGCGCTCTGGGATGGGGAGTTGGCTGGATTTAAGGTAGGGTACCAAAGTGAACTACCCGAGCAGTTTTATTCTTGGATGGGAGGCGTGCGGCCTGAGTTTCGGAGAAAAGGAATTGCCACTGCCTTAGCAGAGGAGCAGGAAAGATGGGCCAAAGAGAATGGGTTTCGAGCTGTATTTTTTAAGACGCGAAACCGCTTTCCGGGGATGATCCAGTTTGGAATTGAGCGAGGCTTCAAGGTAGTTGATCTCCTTCCTAAGGGCGGGGTGGAGGATTACCGAATCGTGATGCGCAAGGAATTGTAAGAGTCTCCTTTTGAAAAAAGAAGCTTGAAGCACTCAACAATTTCGTACTTCGTATTTCGTAAATCGTATTTCTACGGATTCTTCCGATTTTAACACTTACCTTTGCCCATCTACTAGCGGTCGAATCACCCGCTTTACCAAAAATTCAGATGACCACACACGAGCAAGTAGCTTCTGGGCTACAGCTTCCACTCATGGAGGCTTTTTACACCATTCAAGGAGAAGGACGATTTTCTGGCCATGCCGCTTATTTCATACGGCTAGGTGGCTGTGATGTAGGCTGCGTCTGGTGCGATGTGAAGGAAAGTTGGGAGGCTGGAAAGTGGCCGACCGTATCCATCGAAGAACTAGTAGCCGGTGCGCTTTCTTATCCAGGAAGGTTGGTCGTAATCACTGGAGGAGAGCCCTTGCTTTACAACTTGGATCCCTTAACCCAGCTATTGAAGTCAAACGGCTTTGCTGTTCATTTGGAAACATCCGGTGCACATCCGTTCTCGGGACAATTTGATTGGGTGTGTTTCTCTCCTAAAAAATTCAAAAAGCCGCATCCTTCCATCTATGCCGTTGCCGATGAGTTGAAGGTGGTGGTCTATCATCCCAGTGATTTATCCTTTGCTGAGGAGCATGCTGCCTTAGTAAACAAGAATTGTGAGGGGAGGCTGCAGCCAGAATGGAGCAAGGCTTCTGAGCGGCTTCCGGAATTGATTGACTACATAAAAAGTAATCCCCATTGGAAAATATCACTCCAAACGCATAAATTTATGGATATACCTTAATCCATGCGTCAAGTTCTCCTGCTTCTACTCCTGTTGTGGATGGCTCCTCAGGCCTATGCACAGTCGTATTCGGTAGCAGATGGGAGGGCAATCAAATTTTTTCAAGAGGGCGAAATGCTCCTTACGCTTAAAAAATATCCCGAAGCCTTACTCAAATTTCAAGCGGCAATTGCTCGAGATGAAAAATTTGTCGAGGCCTATCAGAAGGCTACCCAGTTGCTACTCACCCAAGGTAAATTTCAGGAGGCTGAAGCACTCGCACTGCAAGGGAAATCTCGTTTGGCTCTGCTAAACAGCCAGTATTTGGTAGATTTTGGTTGGCTGTTAACAAACATCTACCTGAAGCAAGGTCGATTTGAGGAGGCAGTAGGGGAATTTCAAACCGTGGAGCAAGAAGCTACATTGGCTTTCAAACAGGGTGGTTATTTTTTGGAGATGCAGAAGAAAATAGATTTTGTGAAGGAGCTACTTCCTCAGAAAAAAGAGATTGAAAAGGAAATCTTGCCCTCCCCTTTAAATGGATTCGCTTTGCAGTATTTTCCAGTATTGACTGCCGATGGTAAGCAACTTTTTTTTACACGTCGAGGGGGGACGGCAGCATACGATAAGGAGGACATCTTTATTTCGCAGGCTGAATCTGCCCAGATTTGGACTAGTCCTCAAAGCATTTCCTCCAAGATTAATTCTTCGTACAACGAGGGAACCTGCTCCGTCACTGCAGATGGTAATTTTTTGATTTACACTTCCTGCGATGCGCCAGATAGCCATGGCAGCTGTGACCTCTACAGTGTGGAGAAGGTAGGAGGAGAATGGCAGTCACCCAAGAATATGGGGACCAAAATCAATTCTTCCTTTTGGGATTCCCAGCCTTCGCTTTCTGCAGATGGGCGCTTGT